>CAZZDX010000155.1:0-7239 GCA_964653185.1 uncultured Bacteroidales bacterium | reverse complement strand
TATAAATTAATAAAAACTAATTATAAAAAATATACTGTGAACGGTTACAAAAAATTAAATATCATGCATTTCTTGGGCTCAAAAAACTTTCATAATCCTGTAAGTTTCTATTTACAACAGAGCCGGCACCAACAATAACATTATTTCCGATTTTTAAATTAGGAAGCACAACAGAATTTGCTCCAATAACGCAATAATCACCTATAACTGTTGGTCCTATAATTGAAACATTTGTAGCAACAGATACATATTTGCCAATTTGGACACTATGTCCGATTACAGAGTTTGCATGCAACATACAACACTTACCAATTTGGACATTATAGGATATTGTAACGCCGGGCTGTATAATAATTCCATTGTTCAATTTACTAAATCTATCAAATAATAAGTTCGTTCTTGAAAAAATTAAAGAAGTTAATTTTCCACCAATATTTTCAAACTTATTTGTCATTTTTTCCCTTAATCTTGGATGTCCTATAGCAGTAATGAACCTATTATCCTTATTGTCAATGTATTCCTTAGCTTGTTCTATAGATTTTATAATTTTATATTTATCATATAATAAATCAGGATAATTCTTATTTTCATCAAAAAAACAAATTTTTTCATTTTTTTTGTCTATAAGAAGAATCCCTAGTGTTTCTTTTCCCGCAGCTCCTGCACCAACTATTAACATAATATAAAGATTTAAAGTTATATAAATTTATTTTTTTAGTTTATATCCAAAATTTTGATTACTTGTAAGATGTCTTACACCTGCATTTGCAATCAGTTCATCTTCCTGAATGCAATATTTTTTTTTAATATATTTAATATATTTTAGTATTATTAATCCATCAAACAGAAAAGATGTGCATCTTATTTTGAAACGTAATCTTATCAATGGATATATAAAAATATTAATAATATGAATTTTTTTACTTAATTTTTTTGGTACTTTTTTATAAAATAAAGGGTCAGAAAATGAAAAATAGTATTCTTCAAAAAGTTTAATTTTTTTTATTGTATATTCTGATGTCCAAGGTGTTGCTTTATGTCTGATTAAGTATTCTATGCCATTGTTATAATCTAATTTCTCCTTTATATTATTAAATAATTCTGTTTTTGGAATTGGAACCCAAAAGGTTGAATACATTGATAAATTTGGATAAATTAGTTTTATTTTCATTAATAGTTTTAATGTTTTTTTTACATCTCTGTTATTATTAAAAGGAAAACTAATTATTGATGTAACCGATGGGGAAATACCTGCAATTGATAGTGCTTTCAATACTTCTAAACTTTCGGTAATACTGGTTTTTTGTTTAGTTATTTTATCTAATATATATAAATCTCCTGATTCAATTCCAAAAGAAATATTTGAACATCCTGACTTTTTTAATAATTTTAATTCATCAGTACTAAATACTTTTAGTAAATTAACACTTGTTTGGGCACTCCATCGTATATTAAGGTTGTTTTTAATAAATTCGTTTGCAATCTCAATAACAAATTTTTTGTTACCCATAAAATTATCATCTCTAAAATGAATATTTTTAATATTAGGAGCATATCTGATAAAATTTTTAATATCATTAATTATACGTTCCACTGATTTGTGTCTCCATTTTCTGTTATAAACAATTGGAACAGAACAAAAGCTGCAATTATTAGGACAACCGGTAGAAGCAAGATAATCTATTGTATTATTATGAATATATTTAGAAAAATTTATCTTATTATAGTCCAAATTTGTAACATTTATTTCATCGGGAATACTATCGTTTTTGTTAATATATAATTCATTATTAGGGTCTTTGTATCCTAATCCTTTAATTGAATTGTCAAGATTATTATTTATTATTCCATCAGCAAATTTATTTAATACATGGTCGCTTTGTCCTGTTAGTATATAATCAATGTCATTATTATTTAACAAATCATTTGGTATTACAGTAGGAATTAATCCTGTCCATAATACAGGAATGTCAGATATATTTTTTATCTGTTTTGTTTTTTGAAGACCATCTTCAATTTGAAAATTAACAGCAATAGATGTAAATTTTATTAATGTACTAACAATAAATAGTTTGATTTTGTTTTCCAATACTATTTTTTCAATATTTTTTTCATAACGTCCATCTATTAAAATAATATTTCTGTTTTTATGTCTGATTGCAGCTTCCTGATAAACCAGTTCATAAGATAAAACAGAATTATAGTTTTTAGTATCAGGAAAATATATTAAAATAGTATCCATATTAATATTGTTTTGTATCTTAAATTAGCAAAACTAATTTTTACAAAGATAATCATTGATTTCAAAACTTGCAACCAGTGTCTTTTATAAAAACAACTTGCTAAATTACTAATTATTAAGAAAAATTTATTTTTTTTTTTGATAATTTATTTATCTTTGTTGTATATAAATTTATATATACAAGATATAATCATTATGTATCTAAAAGAAATATCTTTAAATAATTTTAAGAACTATATTCAAAGCAAGACAAATTTTTCAAAAAAAATTAATTGTCTTGTTGGTGATAATGGCGTTGGAAAGACCAATCTTTTAACTGCTATTTATTATCTGTCTTTTTGTAAAAGTTATTTTAATTCTATTGATTCTCAAAACATTTTACATGAAGCTGATTTTTTTTCTATACATGGAAAATATAAAAAAGATAATAATACAGATATAATAAGTTGCATACAAAAAAGGAATCATAAAAAAAATTTTGAACTTAATGGCAATAAATATACCCGTTTATCTGAACATATCGGACTTTTTCCATTAGTAATGATTTCTCCTGCTGACAATAATTTAATATATAGTTGGAGCGAAGACCGCAGAAAATATATTGACAGAGTCATCTCACAATTTGACAAATTTTATTTAGAAGATGTCATAAATTATAATAAAGCTCTTGTTCAAAGAAATACATTACTAAAACATTTTGCTGAAAAACATTTTTTTGATAAACTTTCTATTGAAATATGGGATAAGCAAATGATTATGCTTGGAAATAAAATTTATGCAAAACGAAAAGATTTTTTAAAAAAATTTTCTCCTGTATTTCAAAAATATTATAAATTTATAGCACAAGATAAAGAACTTGTTAGCATAGAGTATCAATCGCAATTAACAAATGGTAATTTTGAAGAATTGCTTGCAAACTCTTTGGAAAAAGATAGAATATTGCAATATTCAACAACAGGTATTCATAAAGATGATTTGGTTTTTAAAATGCAAGATTTTTCTATAAAAAAGTTTGGCTCACAAGGACAACAAAAGTCATTTATTATTGCTCTAAAATTAGCACAATTTGATTATACTAAAAATATTAAAGGATTTAATCCTATTTTGCTGTTTGATGATATTTTTGATAAACTTGATGATAACCGGCTAACACAGTTAATAAAACTTGTTAGCAATAACAATTTTGGACAAATTTTTATTACTGATGTTGATAAACAACGAATTAAAAGAATATTTAGTAATATTAAAACAGAATGTAAAATGTTTGAAATAAAACATGGGGAAATTATTGAACTTAAAAATTGATATTTGGAAATGAACTAGCTAATTAAATAAATACAAACAGATGAATAAAACTAATGAACATACGCTTAAACAAGTTATTGAGGAATTAATTAAGGCATATAATCTTGATGACAAGTTAAAAGAGACCAATCTTACTGACTGTTGGGAAAAAATTGTCGGTAAAATGATAGCAAAGCATACAAATAGCTTGTCTTTACATAAAAAAATTCTGTATGTTAAATTAGATTCTGCTGCTCTTAGAAATGAATTGTCTTTTTCAAAACAAAAAATTATTAAACTGATAAATAAGGAAGTTAAAGAAGATATTATTGAACAAATAGTATTTGAATAGAATTAGGAATTAGGAATTAGGAATTAGGAACAGATTCTATCACTGTTTTAATCGGTAAATATCATCTTTTAAAATCCAAAATTTGCGCCACAGGATATAATGTTATGATATCCTGTGAAAAATCTAGGACTATGTTTAATAATGCCTTCATCTTTAATATTATTAGAGATATATTCTAAAAATATAAATCCATCATTAATTACTTCATAATTCATTTTAACAGAATAGGTCTCATTATTCCATATTGTATTCTCCATAAATGGCAGTCCTAATGTATTAGTCATAGTTTCATAATCATAATCATTGCCATGTTGAGCATGAATATATGACAAATCTATATGTAATGCTTTAGCAGGTTTCAGTTTTATACAAAAATATATTTCCTGTGAATTGTCTCTTAAATAATGTCCAAGGTTAAAATTATTAGTTTCAAAAGTTGTTGTAGAAATAAGATGTTGATAAGTAAGAGGATTTGTTCTTGTATATTCATATATAAAAGATATATTTTGAATAATATTGCTTAAGCAAAAGCCAAATTTACCACTAACAAAATTAGATTGTTTGTCAGAATCCCACATTCTGCTAAAACTTATTTCATCAACAAAGAAAGAAGTATATAAATGAAGATGTTTTATCTGTCTTGAGCTAATATTAAAAAACATTTGTGCATTTTGACCTGTTCTGTTATCAGTTGAGTTTAAAGTATGGTCAACGGACTTATAAAATAAAAAAGGTATAAGATAAGCAGGATGAACTCCAATATCGCTATAAACAATTGAATTTCCAACAGAGATATTAAGTTTTTTAAAAGGTATAAAGGTAAACATATTAGCGGCAATATATTTATTATGGAATACAGTTCTTGTGCCATTGCCATAATTATAAGTTCTGTTACTATCAACGACTTCAGAGACGAGCCAACCATGAACATAGTTAAAGTCAAACCATTTAACAGGTCTGATATTTAATTTTATATGAGCAAAAGAAGGTGTTCTGCCTGAAAAAATATTTGAGCCATTATAATTATCTCCCCATACAAAATGGTCTTTTACCAAACCAATAGAACCCCATTTCCATGAATATGTTATTCCGCCTCTCATTTCGCTATAATCACCACCACCTTTTCCATCTTCTTTATATACTGCACCTGTTTTTTGTGTAAAAAAGTCAGTTGTTTCAAGAATTTCCTGCTCGTGATTATCTCTGATATTAGCATAAAAGCCCCAGTGTTTTCCTATATAAGCAAATGCCTCTGCTCCATTCCAACGATGATAAATGGTTTCTTTATCATTTATAAAATAATTAATACCCAAAATTGGGTTAACAGAAAATGTAAATAATGAATCCTTATAATAAAATAAATCTAATCGCTTATCAGATTTGTTTTTACTGGTTTTATCAAATACATTTTTAAAATAATAATCTGTTACTTTTTTATCATCAATTTCTTTTATAAAATCTTTTAAATAAAAATTCAGTTCTTTTTTTTGACGATTATTTAATACATCTTCTTTTTTTTGAATTTCCTTTAATTTTGATGCAATAAGTTTTCTTGAATATGGTTTTATAGCAGAGTTAATGGTTATAATCTGCATATTTGCCATCTCATCAAGGAACTCATAGATATTAGCGTTACTTATATGCTGATATACTTTTTGCGTAAAAGCAAATTGTATGTTTAAAAAAAATAATGATAAGATAAGTAATTTTTTCAATTTTTTGTAAGTATATTCTGTTTCGTAATAATTTGAGATAATTTATCAGGCAGTTGCCTGAAAACAATTATAATTTTAACATATAGTCATTAATTGTCATTAGTTGTCATTAATTGTCATTAAACAATTGAATGACAACGAAGCCAAATGACAGTGAGCGAAGCGAACAAATGACGGCAAAGCCAAGTGACTATTAATGACAAATTATATTACGGCTCTACTGAGCTTGCCGAAGTGCAAAATATAACCTCTCAAAGTATATCATTTAGTTTTGTTATAAAACTGTTTTATATTTTCAACAACATATTGTATCTGTTCTTTTTTAATTTCAGGATATATTGGCAAGCTTAACAATTGTTTTTCATATTTTGTTGCCAAAGGAAAATCTTTTTGCTTATGTCCTAAATATTTGTAAGCAATCAAATTAGGCAAAGCTATTGGATAATGAATGCCTGTTGCTATTCCTTTGGACTTTAAAAATTCTCGTAAATCTTCTCTTTGTTTGGCTCTGACAACATAAAGATGATAAACATGTTTTGTATTGTCGTTCACTTTAGGACAAATTACTTGCTGGACATCTTTAAGCAGTTCGTTGTAGATATCAGCAACTTTTCTTCTTTTTTCTATCCACTTTTCTAAATATTTCAATTTGACATTAAGAATTGCACCTTGAATACCGTCCATTCTACTATTTATGCCTTGTATTTCGTGATTATATTTTGATATTCTGCCATGATTGGCATACATTTTTATTTTTTTTGCCAAAGAGTCATCATTTGTTATGATAGCACCTGCATCGCCATAAGCACCGAGATTTTTGCCGGGATAAAAACTAAAAGCTCCAATATTTCCGAGAGTTCCTACTCTTCTCCATTTTGATTTGTTATCGTTTGGGTCAAGATACAGATATTCAGCAAAATGTGCCTGAGCACAATCTTCTACTATAAACAGATGATATTTTTTTGCTAATTTAATAACAAGGTTCATATCAGCAGGTTGTCCGTAAAGATGAACAGGAATTATAGCTTTTGTCTTATCTGTAATTTTTTCCTCAATTTTATTTATATCAATGTTATATGTCTCAGGGTTGCAATCTACAAAAACGACATCAGCTCCTGTTCTTGATATTGCTTCGGATGTAGCTATAAAAGTATTTGCCGCTGTTATAACTTGGTCTCCTCGTCCTATTTCCAAAACTTTTATAGCTATAAATATAGCATCTGTTCCGTTGGCAACACTAATACAATATTTTGCATTAAGTTCTTTTGCAATAGTTTCTGAAATAAGTCTAGTATTTCCTTCAAGGCTATAAAATACGATTAATGTTTTCATATTAGAAATTAATATTTTTATGTGAAATTTAAAAAAAAAGAGGGGGGATTTGGGGGTGAGGAGGCGGGGGATGGGGGGGGGATGGCGAGGGGTGATAGGATGGGTGATTCCGCTTGCACCCGGCTTGATGGTGGCTTTCACTCGCACAGATGCTTACTGGAGGTTCGCTCTGTGTGAGTATCCCACACTACGTTCTGGACAGGTCTCCGTACTCCACTCCTGTGGAGTACTACGAGATGCCACTTTCAGTCGAGTATCTCCACCCGCTTCTCTCGAAGCGAGTTACGATGAAAGGTTGGGATGGGAAGGGGGAT
>CAZZDX010000154.1:0-7245 GCA_964653185.1 uncultured Bacteroidales bacterium | reverse complement strand
ATAAGAAAAGTTGTATAAATTAATAAAAACTAATTATAAAAAATATACTGTGAACAGTTACTAAATTTTTTATTAATCCACCGAATTTATTGATGTTTTTAGAGCTAATAGTAGTTGGTGAAAGATTAGAGATACGCTTCCGCGTCTCTCTACTCTGATTTTTTGTCAGACAATAATATTTTTATATATATTGCAAATTGTTTTTTACTAAAAATAAATAAAACTTTTAATTATGTTTACAGGAATTATTGAGGACTTAGGGAAGGTTGCAGATATTAAGAAAGACAAAAGTAATATCAATGTAACTATTAAGTCCTATATAACTAAAGAATTAAAAATAGACCAAAGTATTGCTCATGATGGCGTTTGCCTGACAATAGTAAAAACAGATAAAAAAAATAATCAATATACTGTTACTGCTGTTAAAGAAACATTAGACAGGTCAAATTTTAAATACTTAAAAATTGGAGATGAAATAAATCTTGAAAGATGTTTAAAAGTAAATAGCAGATTAGATGGACATATTGTCCAAGGACATGTTGACCAGACAGCAATATGCAAATCTGTTGAAGAAACAGACGGAAGTTGGAAATATACTTTTGAATATGACCCTAAAAAAAATAATATTACTGTTGAAAAAGGTTCAATATCAGTAAATGGTGTCAGCTTAACAGTTGTTGACTCCGGCACTAATACATTTTCTGTTGCAATTATCCCTTATACTTATGAAGTTACAAATTTTCATAATTTTAAAAAAGGCACTGTTGTTAATATAGAATTTGACATAATAGGTAAGTATATTGCCAAATTGCTAAAATTATATACGGATAAGTAAAATATTTGAAGATAAACTGTAAAAAAATGAAAAAATATCAACTTTTTTTATCTTCAATATTAACAGGTATCATTTTGAGCTTATCTTGGCCTGCAAATGGATTTCCTATACTTTTATTTTTTGGATTTATTCCTTTATTGTTTGTTGAAGATTATGTTTATAAAAACAATAAAAAAAACATTTTTTTCTATTCATATACTGCATTTTTTATATGGAATTTATTGACAACATGGTGGATTTATAACTCAACAGTTTTTGGTTTTATATCAGCTGTTGTATTGAATTCTCTGTTTATGTCTGTTCCTTTTATTGCATTTCATTTAACAAAAAAATATACAAATAAAAATTTAGGTTATTTAGGACTGATAGTTTTTTGGATTGCTTTTGAACACTTTCATCTTAACTGGGATTTATCATGGCCATGGCTAAATCTCGGAAATGGTTTTGCATCTTATGCCAAATACATACAATGGTATGAATATACAGGCACATCAGGAGGAACTTTTTGGATATTATTTGTTAATATTTTTTTCTATTCTCTTATCATTGACTTATTAGAAAAAAGAAAAACAATAACAAAATTTATAACAAAATTTTGCTTTGCCCTTTTATTAATCATCTTACCAGTTATATTTTCTTATTTTATTTATAATAATTATAAAGAGACAAAAAATCCTGTAAATATTGTTATTGTCCAGCCAAATATTGACCCTTATAATGAAAAATTTGACGGAATGACTTCTGATGAGCAAATAAAAATGGTCATATCACTTGCAAAGAGCAAGACCGACAGTTTAACAGATTTTGTCGTTTGCCCTGAGACAGCTATTCCCGAAGGAGTATGGGAAAACAAATTAGAATATTCCAATAGTATAAATATTTTAAAAAAATTTATTAAAACGTTTCCTAAATTAAAAATAATAACAGGACTTTCTTCTTATAAGATGTTTGAAAAAGGAGAAAAAATTTCAAGTACTGCCCGAAAATACCCTTATGATGATATGTATTACGATGCTTATAATTCGGCTATGTTTTTAGATTCTTCTAAAAATATTCAGATTTATCATAAATCAAAATTAGTCCCTGGCGTTGAAAAAATGCCTTTTCCCCGTATCTTAAAATTTTTAGATAAATTTGCTCTTGATTTAGGCGGAACAACTGGCAGTTTGGGAATACAAAAACATCGCAGCAACTTTATTACACAGCCCGATTCTATTAAAATAGCTCCTTCTGTATGTTATGAATCTATTTATGGAGAATTTATGAGCAAATACATAAAAAATGGCGCAAATATAATTTTTATTATTACTAATGACGGATGGTGGGGCAATACACCCGGATATAAACAACATTTTCAATATGCACGATTAAGAGCTGTTGAAACAAGAAGAAGCATTGTCCAGTCAGCAAATACAGGCATATCAGGATTTATAAACCAAAGAGGCGATATTATTCAATCAACACAATGGTGGATACCAGTTGCAATTAAACAAAAAGTAAATATAAATTCTAAAATCACATTTTTTGTCAAATATGGAGATTATATAAGCAAAATATCTGTTATAATAAGTGTCTTATTAATATTAACAACTATATTTAACATCTTTTTAATAAAAAGGAAAAAATGAGATAATATTTTTTTCTAACGAACTAAATTAAGTTATCTTTGTGCTTCATAAATAATTAATAGTCGGCAAAAAATTCAACTGCTGACTGCCGATTGGATACTGCCAACTTCTATAATATAAATCTATACAAAAATATTTATATGACCTGTAAAAAAAATATCTTTATTATATTAATACTTATCACTGTTTTATTATATACAAAATCATTATCTGCTCAAACAGGAACTGTCCGAGGTTTCGTTTATGAAAAAGAAACAGGAGAACCTGTATTATTTATAAATGTCTATTTATATAAAACAACTTATGGTGCAGTAACTGATGTTAATGGATATTTTGTTATTTCAAAAGCACCAACAGGTTCATATACTTTAATGGTTACAAGCATTGGCTTTGATACTTTGAAATTTCCCATAAATATCAAACCTGATGAAATTATTACAAAAAAGTTTTATTTGAATAAATCAAATATCTTACTTAAAGAAGTTTCTGTATCTGCTGAAAAACAGTCATTTAAGACAGAGACAAAGACATCTGTTGTAAAAATTACTCCAAAACAGATAAAACAGATTCCCACAATTGGAGGACAGCCCGATTTTGCACAATATCTGCAAGTGCTTCCCGGTATTATTTTTACCGGTGACCAGGGAGGACAATTATATATTCGCGGTGGCTCTCCAATACAAAACAAGGTATTATTAGATGGAATGATTATTTATAATCCTTTTCATTCAATAGGTTTATTTTCTGTTTTTGATACTGATATTCTTAAAAATGCAGAAGTATATACCGGTGGCTTTGGTGCTGAATATGGCGGTAGGATATCCTCTATCATGGATATTGCAACACGCGACGGAAACAAGAAAAAAATAACAGGAAAAATATCTTCCGGCACATTTGGGGCAAAAATTTTGATTGAAGGACCTTTGATAAAACAAACAGACCCTGATAAAGGCAGTTCTTCTTTTATACTCTCTGCCAAAAATTCTTATTTAGAACAAAGTTCAAAGGTATTTTATAAATATATAGACAAAGATGGACTTCCTTTTAATTATACTGACCTTTACGGAAAATTATCTTTTAATGCAACAAATGGAAGCAAAGCAAACATTTTTGGATTTAATTTTAGTGATTATGTGAATGGTTACAATAAGTTAGCCGATTTTCACTGGAACTCATCAGGAGGAGGAACAAATTTTATTGTGATACCAGCAAACTCCTCGGCTATTATACAAGGTAATATCGCTTATTCTGATTATAAAATATCTCTTGAAGAAGAAAATTTAACACCACGAACAAGTGAAATAAACGGCTTTAATATGGGTCTGAACTTTACATATTTTTATGGAAAAAATGAATTAAAATATGGCATTGAAATGCTTGGCTTTAAAACTGTTTTTAACTTTTTTAACTCTGTTAACCGTAAAATTGACCAAACAGAAAACACAACCGAATTAGCAGGATTTGTTAAAACAAAGATAATAAAAGGTAAAATTATTCTTGAACCAAGTTTTAGAGCTCATTATTATGCTTCCTTATCTGAACTCTCACCAGAACCAAGATTATCTGCTAAACTAAATATATCTGACAATTTGAGAATAAAATTTGCAACAGGACTATATTCACAAAATCTTATCAGCTCAAGGTCTGACAGAGATGTTGTAAACCTGTTTTATGGATTCTTGTCAGGACCGGATAATCTGCAAGATGAATTTGACGGAAAACAAGTTGAAAGCAAACTACAAAAAGCCCAACATATTATATTTGGCATTGAATATGACCTGTTTAAATATTCAACAATCAACATAGAAGGATATTATAAAAACTTTTCGCAATTAACAAATATGAACAGAAATAAAGTATTTGACGACACACCCGAATATTCTGATATACCCGATTTTCTTAAAAAGGACTTTATAATAGAATCAGGAAATGCACAAGGTATTGATGTCTCTGTAAAATATGATTACAGACGATTTTATATCTGGGCTGTATATTCACTCGGTTATATACATAAATATGATGGAATATCAGATTATGTGCCTCATTATGACAGAAGACATAATGTTAACTTAGTTGGCTCTTATTTAATGGGAAAAAATTTAAACTGGGAGTTTGATGTCAGATGGAACATGGGCTCAGGATTTCCTTTTACTTTAACACAAGGATTTTATGAACTTTTGAATTTCTCAGGAGGAATAAATACTGATTATACAACAACCAATGGTTATATAGGAACTCTGTATGATGACCTTAACAAAGGAAGATTACCTTATTATCATCGTTTAGATGTCTCTTTAAAAAGAAAATTTGAACTTGCAAAAAATTCAACTCTTGAAATAAATATAAGCATAACTAATGTTTATAATAGAAAAAATGTTTTTTATGTTGATAGAATAACCAATGAACGTATTGACCAACTACCTGTTATGCCCAGCGCCGGGTTAAGTTTGACTTTTTAACTGAAAATAGTTTTATATTAAAATTTTTTTGTATTTTTGAATACTGATCAGGCGACTGCCTGACAGCACAGGTTTTTATATAAAACACTATTACGTTGTGCTTCATGCGTGAAAAGACATTAGGAGTTTTTAAAAATAGAATTAAAAAAAATATTATGACACAAAAGGATATTGCTAATTTAATATTGAAACAGTTTGCAGAGACAAATTCAAAGCCAAACCATATAATTCAAGAAAGATGGATTAATCAGGTTCTTTTTGGACAGCTAAATCCAAAAGAGCAAGAATTATTAAATTCAGCAATTAGTGATTTAGTAAATGAAGGATTAATAACAACTGAAGACAGAAGAGGTTTCTGTTTAGTACTGACAGAAAAAGGGTTTGATACAATTTATCCAATTGATGAAAATAATGTTATTGAAACTATTGGAAGAACTATTATGAAACAGTTTGCAAGCACAAATTCAAAGGTCAATCATACAGTAGATTTTCGTTGGATTAACTTCACTTTAAGAAAAGGCTTAAACCCAAAAGAAGACGCTCTAATAGAAAACGCAATTGAAAAATTAGCTAAAGAAGGTTTAATTACAATAGAAGACAGACACGGGTTCTGTATGGTTTTAACACAAAAAGGATTTGACGCAATTTACTAATGTATAGCTGGTTATAATTAGTGACTAAATTAGAAAAATAGATAAAAACGAAAGAGAACTCGAAAGAAATTTAATTGAAATAATGAACAATAACAGAAAAAAAATATCAGCACAAGCAATAATGGCGCTTAAAGAAACTCTTGCTGTTATCTTTTGGAAAAAAGATGATTTAAAAGATTTTTTAAAGCTTTCTCTTGATAAATCAACCATTATAAGTACAATCAACTGGGGAGGAACAAAAAGAGAAAGTGTAAAAGAACTTGTTGAGAGAATGACTTCTCGTCTTGACTTTTATGAAACTGATTTAATGAATTTATTATTAGCTGTCACAGACTTAACTGAATTTCCACAATTAGAATTTTGGGACGAAGATGGAAGTAAGAGAAAAAAAGCAAAACAAGCTGTTGAAAATTTAAGAAAACATACTATTGGATATATACAGTTGACTAAAGAACAGGAAGAAGCAAAGAAAAGAAGACAAAATGCTGAAAATAAGATTGCTAAAAATAAATCTCTTGAAAGTGAATTGCAGGAATTAAAGTCCCTATTTAATAAACTTGCAACTAATAATAATTTTCAACAACGAGGATTTGAATTTGAAAAGTTTTTAAACGACCTGTTTCTTCTTTATGAGTTAGACCCCAAATGTTCATTTAAACATTATGGAGAACAAATAGATGGAGCCTTCACATTTGATGGAACGGATTATTTGTTAGAAGCTAAGTGGAAAAAACAAGTTAATAGAAATGATTTGGCTTCATTTACTTTTAAAGTTGACAGCAAGCTCAAAATAGCAATGGGACTTTTAATTACAGTTGACGGACTTACCCCAGAAGCTATTTCGCCAGATTTTAAATCAATAATAGTGATGGATGGTCTTGATTTAATTGCTGTTTTAGATGGAAGAGTTAGTCTGCCTGATTTACTTTATAAGAAAAGAAGAAAAGCAAATGAAACAGGGAATATATATATAACATTTGACAAATTATAATAAAGCACGAAAGCACAACAAAGTGTATAAGTCATTGGGCAATTAGTGCTTAGATTGAAGATTATGCAAGTAAAAAAATTTTATTAGTAAATTGAAAATGAGGTGCTTTGCAACGCCCAACGCCTTATACACAGAACGTTACAAATCATATTTCTAAATTGTTTCTTTTGTTGGCTCTCCTTTTTCGTTCCATCCGCGTATAGTATAATATTTTTGGATAATTGATTTAAAGAAATTTTTGTCAAGCATTTTGGAACTATGGAAATGCTACAATGTTGAAAGATGGTAAAACAATCAAGATTACAAATATTTGGGATTTTCTTGAATTCAAAGGAAGAACAGATTTGATAGATAAAGTAGTAGTAAAAGGAGCAAAAAGAAGGAAAAAGAAATGAAAATATTTGTGCCACCAATAAAATCACAAGGAATAAAAATAAAACTAATCAATTAATTACTTAAATTTAGGTCATAAAAAATATGCTTTTCAGATAACAGAATTTGTGATTTAACATAGGATTTTTAAAATTTTAGAAAACTTTGAAAACTTTTTTTAAAAAAAAGTTTTTTTTGTTTATTTTTTATATATCTTTGCAGCCATTATGGAAAAAGAATTTTTAGACATATTAAAAAAAGTAAGTATTTTTTATCAAAAGTATGGTATAAAAAGTGTAACAATGGA
>CAZZDX010000153.1:0-7314 GCA_964653185.1 uncultured Bacteroidales bacterium | reverse complement strand
CCACAATAAATTGTGGTGCTAATCTGATTTTTAAAACATTATTCCTTAACTAAATAACGTTGAGGTTTATACAAGGGAATGATTATATAATAAAATTAAAAATTCAGAAGAAAAACAACAGGTCAGGCAACTGCCTGATCGGAATAAATGTCTTTTCCAATTTCTACATCTTGAGTTTTTTAAAATGTAAGTGACTAAAAATGAATAAATTACAAAAATATAAACATATAAAAAAAATTATATTTTTAATTGTTTTATGCTCTCCCATACATTTATCTGCACAAAACCTTATTCAAAATCCCGGATTTGAAGACAGTTTAAATAATTGGTGGTATTCTTCTGATATCCCGTCAGCAACCCAGTTTATTATTGACCATAGCGAGATGCATACAGGCAGCTCCTGCTTATTAATTGAAACACAGGATAGTTCAAATACAACAGCATTTATAGCACAGATTGTTAATGTTGTGGCAGGTCATAAGTATATGTTTGAATACTGGGTAAAATCCCAAAATATTGAAAAATATATGCTGCCATTTGTAAAATTCAGAAACGACACTACAGGCGTTTTTGATTCTTATTTCTGTCCTTCAGGAAATCAATCTGACTGGCTGAGTATCAAATCCCGATTTACTGCACCTGACAGTGCTGATAATATGGTAATATTTTTTGGATTGTTCGGTCAGGGAAAATTATGGTTAGATGATTTTATGCTCGTTGAATTAACAGATACATCATACAATAATTTTACTGTAAATATAAATCAGACATCACAGGATTTTAAAAAAATGTTTTCTGCCAATGGATATGGACCAGGACCTGCTTCACAGGAATATAACCATATACTAAAATTTCAGGAACTTGGAATTGATTATGTCCGTACTCATGATTACCAGATAGCTTTTGATTATCATGCTATATTTCCTGATACTTCTAAAAATCCTTTTGATTCAACTGCTTATTGTTTTCATACAACAGATTCGTGTATAGCCAACATTATTAATGCCGGAGGAAAAGTATTCTTTCGCTTTGGAGAAAGTTATGAAATCAGTCCTGTTTATAATATTCCGCCTGCTGATATGGATAAATGGGCTCAGGTATGCGTACAAATAATAAAACATTATAATGATGGCTGGAATAACGGCTTTTATTATGACCTGCATTACTTTGAAATATGGAACGAACCTGATTTAAAAGATTTTTGGAATGGCTCAGTTGAAGAATATTGCCGATTATATAGAAAAACTGCCCGAAAAATAAAACAATACGATTCTTCAATTAAAGTAGGAGGTCCCACTATTTCAAATATATTTGACGAATCTTTTATTAATATATTTATTGATTCTATAGTAACCTATAATATCCCTCTGGATTTTTTTTCTTATCATTTTTATTATCATCCTAATCCTTATTATTTTAAATATGCAAATGAATATGTAAGACAAAAGTTGAATGCAGCAGGGTTAACCGACATACCTTTGATTAACTCTGAATGGAACTCATATATGATAAGTTTTGATACTTTTTCAGAATGGGGAATGGACGACCCTTTAAGTGCTGCCTCATTGGTCTCAGCAATGACATATATGCAGGAATCAACAATAGAAAATTTTTTCAGATATTCTTTTATTAACTATTGGTTTGGTATGGTCTCTTATGATGATGATTCATGGCGATACTCAGGACTTGCTATGCGTGCATTTCATAATCTCACATTCAATAATCAACGTATTGAAGCCACAGCAAGCGACTCGTTAGGAACAACAATTATTGCTTCCAAGTCAATTTCAGGCGATCAGGTTCAAATACTTATATCAGATAATTCCTCAAATGCTTATGGATATAATCTGACATTACAGGAAATAGAGTCGGGATATATCTACAATTACAGAATATACCGCATTGATAATGACAATAAGTATTTCATAACCAAAACAGGAACTCTGTCAGAATTAAATCCTGGCATTAACTTAAATGTTAAATCACCTTTTGCAGATCATATTATTTTAAACAAAACAGTTAATATTTGTCCGAATAAATTAAATAATACCTTTTTGATATATCCTAATCCTTGCAAAGATTATATTAACATTAAAATATTAACAGGACAGAATGAAGATTTTGAATTAAAACTTTTTAATACTCTTGGACAGGAAATAAACATAATTCCTGAAAAAAATAATAATATGTATATATTAGATACGAAATCTATTAAAACAGGAATTTATTATATAAAAGTCAATGTAAAAGACAGAAATTTTTATTATAAAATAATTAAATATTGAGTTGACCACATGTTAAAAAAATGACTGACACTATGGATAAATACGACTGGACCCGATTGAATCACCTGCAACTTGGACGCTATGCTGAATACTTTGCAAAAATGGAGTTTGCCCTCTATGGTTTTGATATATACACAGCAGAGGTGGACGACAAAGGAATTGATTTCGTCATCAAAAAGGGAGACAAATACTATGACATCCAAGTTAAATCTGTTAAAGGCAACAATTACATTTTCTTCCCCAAAAAAAAATTCGACTTAAGAAAAAATCTTTTGGCAACAGTTTTACTCTTTCATCAGGGCTATCAACCTAAAATCTACCTCATACCTTCGCTCAAATGGAACAATCCTAATAATCTTTTAGTAAGTCATGACTATGAGGGAAAAAAAAGCAAACCTGAGTGGGGAATTAATATCTCCAATAAAAACTACAAATTATTGGACAATTACTTGTTTTCTAAAATTGTAAGACAATTATGGAAAGTAAAAGATAATAAAACACGATGCGTCAACAATGTGTAAAAAAATAGCGGTTTAAGTTGGTGTTTAGAACTTTGCTTCCTAGTCTCAAACTCTGGTCACGGCAAATACGAACACAGTCCGCGTTTGCTACTTTTCTTACACTTACCGTTTTATATCTTTGTATATAAATATTCTTTAGATTTTTAACCAAAAACATTTAAAATATCTTGGTATGAATTTATTTTATATAATTTTGTGCTTTTAAAATTAAAAAATAAAATATTTTTTTTATCACAATTACAGTATTATTATACAAAATGAGAGTATTCTTAACAATTTTTTTAAGTGTTTATATACAGACGCTTATTTTTGCACAGTTTAATGAGCAAAGTGAAACAGGAACACCTTTAATAAAAAATTATACAACAAAAGAGTATAAGGCATATTCACAAAACTGGGCAATAGTTCAGGACAAAAGAGGTGTGATGTATTTTGCAAATGGAGATGGAGTGTTGGAATATGACGGCGTAAAATGGAAATTAATTACTCTGCCCAAAAATTATACTGCCAAAGCATCAGCCATAGATAACAATGACGTTATTTATGTGGGCTCAAAATCCGAATTAGGTTATTTATCTCCGGGTATAAACGGAGAAATGAAATATATCTCTTTATTAAATAAAATTCCTGAAAATTATAGAAATTTTTATATCCAAAAAATATATACCAGTAATAAATGTGTTTATTTTATATCTTATGATAAATTATTCAAATGGAATGGCAAAATTTTTAAAATATTAAAACTAGGTTCATATCAGTGTTATGCCGTTGATAATAATATTTATGTATGGAAAAAAAATGTAGGATTAGAAATTTTATATAACGATAGATTAATTCCTGTTTATAAAGGAAAGCAATTTGCTGATATGATTATTGTCTCAATGTTGCCTTATAAGAAAAATAGAATTTTAGTTTCTACAAGAGATGATGGGATGTTCTTGATAAATAAAGTTGATTATAAATCAGCAAAAAAAAATCTAAATATTGTTAAATTTCCTACACAGGTTGATGATTTTATTAAAAAAAACAGATTGATTTATGCAATAACATTAAAAAATGGTGATTTTGCTTTTGCTACACGTGGCGGAGGAACTGTAATTATTGACAATAAAGGTAATTTGATACAAACCTTAAATACAGAAAAAGGTATTCAAAATGATACGCATTATTTTATATATCAGGATAATCAACAAGCTTTATGGTTTGCTATGGATAATGGAATATCTAAAGCTGAAATAAATTCTCCTTTAAGTTTTTGGGATGAAGCATCAGGACTAAAAGGGGCTGTATTGTCTGTTATAAGATATAATAATATAATATATGTTGCTACATGGCAAGGTGTTTATTATATGAATGTTAGTAAATCAAGCAAAAAATATAAAAGTGATTTCTTGAATTTTAGACCTGTTAAGGGAATATCAAACCGTTGCTGGAGTTTTTTAGTAATTAAAAACATTTATGATAAAACAAAAAATAAATTGTTAGTATCCGGCTCTGATGGAATATACGAAATGAAAGATGGTAAAAGCAATCTGATTTGTAAAGACGTATTTACTGAAATATACCAGTCCGCAAAAAATCCTTCAATAATATATGCTGCAAGAGCAGATGGTCTGTCAATAATAAATGTTGAATACACACAAAATGATATTTTGATATTTAATAATCATAACAAATTAAAAGAAATAAATGAAGAAATAATTGAAATTGAAGAAGATAATTCAGGAAGAATTTGGCTCGGAACAAGATTTAATGGCGTTTTTGTTTTAGACAAAATATCAAAAAATAATATAAACTCAACCAATAAATGCAATTATAATATAACGTGCTTTAATGATAAAAATGGACTGCCATCAACAGAACTCCTGTTTATGAATCGTATCAGAAATAAATTAATTTTTATCTATAAGCAGGGATTATACCATTTTGTTCAGGATAACACAAATGGCAAGTCAATTTCAGGTAAATTTGTTAAAGATACTACACTTAACAATATTGTTCCTAAATCATTTTATATAAATATTCTTTTTGAAGATAAAAAAGCAAACATTTGGCTCCAAATGTCTTCCAAAAAATTAGGAAAAAAAAAATTAGGAATTGCCAAAATTCAAAATAATAATATTTATCTTCTTAATACTACTGCTTTTAAACCAATGCCTCAAACAGAACTATGGACTATCTATTCCGAAGATAATGGTATTACATGGTTTGGTGGTGATGACGGATTGTTTAGATATGATGGCAAAAAAAAATATGATTATAAACAGGCATTTTATACTCTTATAAGAAAAGTATATACCACTGAAAATGATTCTGTTATATTTGGCGGAGCTTATTATGACCCTGACTGTGATAGTACAATTATTAAAGGAACATTTTTAACTCAACCAGAACAATTAAAACCAATCCTGAAATATTCGTATAATTCTGTTAATTTTGAATATGCTGCACCAAGCTTTTATCATGAAACATCAAATCAATACAGGCATTTTTTGCAGGGCTTTGATAAACACTGGTCTTCATGGTCTTTTGAAACAAAAAAAGAATACACAAACTTACCTTTTGGAGATTATAAATTCTATGTCCAAGCAAAAAATATTTTTGATGTTGAAAGTCCTGATGCTATCTATGAATTTTCAATACTGCCACCTTGGTATAGAACAATTTGGGCTTATATTATATATGTCTTATTAATAGCTCTTATACTGTTTCTCATTATAAAATACAGTAATATAAGATTAAGAAAAGCTAAAATAAGATTGGAAAAAATTATAAGAGACAGAACAAAAGAAATACAAAAAGAAAGGGAAAAATCCGATAAATTATTATTGAATATTTTACCAGAACAAATTGCTAATGAACTAAAAACTAATGGCTCTGCAAGAACCAAAGAATATAAAATGGTAACTGTAATGTTTGCTGATTTTAAAGAATTTACAAAAATATCAGAAGAGATAACTTCACAGGAACTTATAAAAAAATTAGATAGAGCTTTTAAATATTTTGATAATTTATGTATAAAATATAAACTTGAAAAAATAAAAACAATAGGCGATGCTTATATGTGTGCCGGTGGCATACCAAAAAAAAATAAAACAAATCCTGTTGATGTTATACTGGCAGCATTTGATATGCAGGAATTTATGATAAAACTCCAAAAAGAACAAAAAGAAAAACACAAAAAAATGTGGCAGCTAAGAATAGGAATTCATAATGGAGAAGCTATTGCAGGTGTTGTAGGTAAAATAAAATTTGCTTATGATATATGGGGCGACACTGTTAATATTGCAAGCAGAATGGAATCTTCAGGACAAGCTGATAAAATTAATATATCAGGTGTAACTTATGAATATGTTAAAGATTTTTTTGATTGCACTTACAGAGGAAAGATATATGCAAAAAATAAAGGCGAAATAGATATGTATTTTGTTGACAGAATAAAAAAACAATTGTCTAAAGATAGAAAAGGAATAATACCTAACACTTTATTTGAAGAAAAATATAATAAAATTGCTAATAAATAGTTGTGTTATGCATAACTAAAATAGGTACTGTTAATTAAATATAGTTTATTTATTATTCATAAATGATTTAATTATACCTAATTAATAATGCCATAAAACAAATATAAACAATAACCTAAAAAAATATGAACTTTGCAAAAGTCAAAAATTTTATCCTTAATAAATTAAAAAAAGAATTAAAACCTAACCTTTATTATCACGGAGTTCATCATACTATTGATGTATTGGAAGCTAGTAAAAGAATTGCAAAAATGGAAAATATAAATGGAACTGAACTAATATTACTAAAAACAGCTGCTTTGTTTCATGATATAGGATTCCTGATAAAATATAAAAGTAATGAACAAGAATCTGCCAAAATAGCCATGGAAATATTACCGAATTTTGATTATAATCCCAATGAAATTAATAGAATTTGTAACATGATTCTTTCAACAAAAATTCCACAAAATCCTAGAACTTTATCAGATAAAATTTTGTGCGATGCTGACCTTGACTATCTCGGAAGAGACGATTTTTTTATGATAGGACCAAAATTGCATCGCGAATGGAACGAATATGGAATAAAATGCTCTCTCAAACAATGGTATATGCAGCAAATGGACTTTATTACCAATCATAAATATTTTACCAAATCAGAAATTTTTTTAAGATACGATAAAAAAATGTTACATTTATCACAAATTAAAGAACTTTTAAATATAAAATAATTCGTTTAATTTATTTTTTTTACCTTTGCCAAAATAAAATTTCATATTCTTTTAACTTTATATAAAAATAAACATGAAAATAAAAGAAAATATTATATTGTTACCTTTTGACTTTACCGATGTTGCTACATCAGTTGCCAATCATGCTGCAGGAGTAGCCAAATTGTTAAATTACGAACTTTGCCTGCTACATATAATTAACAAAGATACAAAAGCAGAGTTGAAAAAGGAAAAACTCGGTATAGAAACTATTTTTGACAAACTAAAAACTATA
>CAZZDX010000152.1:0-7325 GCA_964653185.1 uncultured Bacteroidales bacterium | reverse complement strand
TGAAAACCCAAAGGGAACAAATATAATAAACAATCTGACTTCGACAAAATATTTATTAATAGCTATGGCTATTAAGAAATATTTATGTCTCGCATCATATTTGTTTCTTGAAAGAAATGAATTAATAGAAGTCTCCTTAAACCTAAAGTTTACATATTTCTGTCAATTATATTTATGAAAGGACAAATTTTTGTTTAACGACAAACGACAAACATCAAACATTTTCTTTTTGCAGGTATTCAATCATTAATTTTGCTGTCTGTGCTGAAGCTCCTTTGCCTCCTAATTTTTTCTTTAACTCTTTATAATCATTAAGCAATATTTTTTTATGCTCTTTATCATAAATTATTTTATCAAGCTCTTTTTTAAGATTTTTTGTATTAAGATTTTTTTGTATAAGTTCTGTAACTACCTGTTTATCCATAATAAGATTAACAAGAGATATATATTTTATTTTAGAGCCAACAAAAAATTTTGCCAGTAAATAAGAAACTAACAAAGATTTATAACATACAACTTCTGGCACTTCAAACAAAGCTGTCTCTAATGTTGCTGTGCCTGAGGTAACTAAAGCTGCTTTGGAATGTATAAATAATTCATAAGTATTATTAAAAATAATTTTAGTATCTAAATCTTTGATAATATGTTTATAAAACTCAATGGGAACAGACGAGACACCTGCTATAACAAACTGATAATCTTTATAATAAGGTATAATGCTGAGCATTTTTGAAAGCATTCTTATTATCTCCTGTTTTCTGCTACCCGGAATCAATGCAATTATTGGCTTATCATTCAAATTATTTTCTTTGACAAAAAATTCAAAGTCATTAAATTTGACATTTTCAATAGCATCAAGCAAAGGATGACCTACAAAATCAACTTTATAATTGTGAGATTTGTAAAACTTCTCTTCAAAAGGAAGAATGACAAACATATTATCAACAATTTTTTTTATTTTTTTTACTCTTGACTGTTTCCATGCCCATAGCTGAGGAGAGATATAATAAAAAACTTTTAACCCAATTTGTTTACAAAATTTGGCAATTTTAAAGTTAAATCCGGGATAATCAACAAGGATAACAACATCCGGCTTATATTCAGTAATATCCTGCTTACAAAATTTTATATTTTTAAAAATAGTTCGGACATTCATTAAGACCTCTATAAATCCCATAAATGCCAAGTCCTTATAATGTTTAACTATTTCTGCTCCCTGGCTCTGCATTAAATTGCCGCCCCAGCATCTGAATTGAGCTTTTTTGTCAAGCAGATTAATCTCTTTTATCAAATTTGATGCGTGTAAATCGCCTGATGCTTCTCCTGCTATGATATAATACTTCATCTGTTTATATTTTCGCAATTATCTCATCTTTAAGTAGTTACAAGCTCCAAGTCCAAAGTCAAAAGCACATAACTCATAACTAATAATTCATAATTCATAATTCATAATTCATAATGCATATTTAACCACAAAAATTATTATCCCAAAAATAAATGTTACAAATAAAATTCCTCTGCCGGTTCTATCATACCTTAAATTTACAAAATAATATCTTATTGTAAGCATATTTATAGATAAGCTTAATAGTAGTGAAGTATGTTTAGTGAGAGGAATTTTTATATACTGCAGTATTGCATATATTATACCGGGTAATACTATACCCAGAATAATTCCAAAAATTATTGAGTCCTTTTTAAATATTTTAAACATTTATCCTCCAGTTTTTAATAGTTTGTATCATATTATAAGCAGTAAGGTCAAATTGCACAGGAACTATTGACACATAGTTATTTTTTAAAGCCCATTCATCAGTATCGTGTCCATCGTCAAATATTTCAAAAGTTCCATTAAGCCAGTAATAGTCCTTTTGGTGAGGGTCTTTTCTTTTTTCAAATCCTTCTATCCATCGGGCATTTGCTTGTCTGCAAACTTTAACTCCTTTTATGTCTTCTTCTTTTATATCCGGTATATTAACATTCAGACAAATGCCTTTAGGCAATCCGTTTTTTAATACATTTTTAGTTATTATTTTCACATATTTTTTATATGCGCTAATATCTATATCCCATAAAGGGCTTGTAACAGAAAATCCAATAGAAAGAATGCTTTCAACAGCACCTTCAATAGCCGCTGACATTGTGCCTGAATATATGACATTAGAAGATGCGTTAGACCCATGATTTATTCCTGATACTATCAAATCCGGTTTACTGTCTAATACTATATTTAATGCCATCTTAACACAGTCCGCGGGTGTGCCGTCACAAACATATTCTTTACATCTATCATTATCTTTAATTTTTTCAAGTCGTAATGGTTCTGCAACAGTAATTGCGTGTCCCACAGCAGAACGCACTCTGTCCGGTGCTACTACAACAACTTTGCCTATTGTCTTCATAACATCTATCAAACATCTTATTCCCGGAGATGTTATGCCGTCATCATTAGTAACTAAAATAAGTGGCTCTCTCATAAATAATAATTTTTTTGTATTTATTCAGCTATCCCGACAGGTCAGGATTAATAATTTAATATTAGATATTTATATGCTTATAAGTCAGCAGTCCTCAATCAGCAATTTTTATTTGGCAACAATTCCATTATTTATACTTTTTAGGATTTTGAATCATATGATTTAATAAGCGTCCAATTTCTTCAGATCGTCCATTAAATTCATCAAATTCTTGTTTTGATATATATTCACAGGCAAGTGAAAAATCAAGCCAAACCTGAGTTTCTGTATTTTCCATATCTGAATCAGAAATTTTACTTACGAAATGGGCTTCATATAAACGTTTACGATATCCTTCACCAACATTTGAGCAAACAGATCTTGAGGATCTTCTAATCTGATTGGTCAAAGAATAAAGTTCGTCTTTAGGAAATTTTTTGCTAATATGATAAATATCCATTGCAAGAGCAAATGCTTTTTTATATACAGTTAAATTTCTAAATCCTGTTGCCATTGTGGTTTATTTTTTTTTAACTATTCAGGTATAAAATCAGTTATTCGTTCCGATAAATGCGGAATTTGCAATCAGTAGCCGAACATGGTTTACAGATTTGCTATTATACATTTATATGTTTAGAAGTCGGCAGTCCCCAATATTTAATCGGCAAATGGAACATTTCCCAATTTTTATCGAAATTTTTAACCGTATTTATCGGAAAATCAATATACCTTATTTACTACCTAAAAATTGCCGACTGTTGACTGCAAATTGCCGACTGCTTAGTATTTAAGCAGAAGTTATTAACATTTTTTCAAGATAAATAGTAACATTTTTTTTGTTTTTATTCAGCTATTTGTTTTTATTCAACATTTTTTAATTTTTCTTTAATTTCATCAAGTGTTTTTTGATGAGTTTTTATATTATTTTTTAAATTCTCCTGATCTTTCAAATTCATCTTTATATCTTCTTTTGCCTGTTCAATCAAACCTTCATACTTTTCAATATTACTATTTAATCTTTTATTATCTTTTTCAAGCTGTTTTAACTTGTTATCTAATTTTTGATGTTCTTTTTCATCTTTTTTTAATTGTTCTGAAATAGCATCTCTTGTTACATTAAGAGCAAAATTATAAATAATTCCTTCTACTATTTTATATTTAGCTAAATTATCAGCAGAAGAAATAAAAACACCATCACCTAAATCAAAACCTGCAACTAATTCTATAGCCCCATTTTCATCTTTTGTCTTTGCATAAACATCAATTGTGCCAGAAGATAATGATATAATATTAGCATTATCTGCAAAAATCTCATCTTTTGATGATGATATCTTTGCGTTATAACTCTTCATAAGCCCTTTCCATGACTTTACAACATTTTTTTCCGAAGCTCCATAAAGAAGTACAGTAAATACATTGTTATTACCTTGTGCAATATTTTCTCTGGTCTCTTTAACACTAATTTTTTGAGAAAAAATATTAGTTGTAACACAAAATAACATTAAAAACATTAAATATTTTTTCATTTGTTTACATTTCTGTATTTGATTGATATTTAGTTATTTATACCATTGGATCATGTATTCGTTCCGATAAATAAGGAATTTGCAATCAGTAGCCGAACATGGTTATCTGACGGCATTTATATTGTCATTAAATCATTATTTTTAAAATTTAGACTTCTTAAAAATTTAGAGAAACAAAAACCAATAAAGCCTTATAACAATTAGAATATCAAGTGATTATATAATATATCAAAATAAAACTACTCATTTTATATTTAGATCTATTAAAAAGTAATTATTTGGAAAATATTTTTTTTATTAAAGATAATTTCCCCAAAGGGGAAAAATATTAATAACTCCGTATGCAATGCGGAGTAAGTAAATAATAATCCTTCAAACAACCCTGAAAGGGTTGAATAAAACTACCATAAATATTTTTCATCGAAATCTATCTTATGCTCATTTAACAGTTCAATAAATTCTTCTTTAAAACTTTTTGTTTTATGATGTTTTTTCTGATTTTTTACGTATTCTATTAATCTGTCTTTATCTTTTATTGAATAAGTAAAAGCTCCATATTTATCTTGCCAGCCAATGAAGTCAGAAAAAATATTTTTTTCCTTTATCCATTTTGAGCTTGCAATCTTCATATCTTTTATTAGAGATGATAATGCAACTGTTGGATGAAGATGTGTAACTATATGAATATGATCTTCTACTCCGTTGATTATATATACATGACATTTTTTGTTTTTTAATATTCCATATAGATATTTAAACAGATCATCCTGCCTTTCTTCTTTCAATACTGGTTTGCGATTTTTTGTTGAATAAACGATTTGATACAATATTTGTGTGTAAGCCATAATTATTGTTTCTTTATTCAATCCCTTCGGGATTGAAGGTTAATACTATGTTTGTAACCATAGGTTGCACCTATGGTTATTCAAATTAAATCCCTTTCGGGATTTTTCGTTATTGATAAAGAAAATGTTCAAAAATAATATTTTTTTTATTGGATTTTTAAAAATCTAAAATTAGGAAAAAAACAGTTATTTTTTTTAAAAAAAATTGATGATTTAAAATTATTACAATAATAAAAGATGTAATTTTAGCAAGAAATTTTATGAAAATTTAAGAATTCTAAATTTTGTAAAATTAATAAAAAAAAACAAAAGTATTTTAATTTTTCTAATTTTGTTTCTTTACATTGAAACAAAAAAAAATAAAAGTTATGGAAAACAAAATAAAAGTAATAACAGAAGATATTACAAAATTAAAAATAGATGCTATTGTTAATGCTGCCAACACAGGTCTTTTGGGCGGCGGTGGTGTTGATGGTGCTATACACAGAGCAGCAGGGCACGAACTTTTTGAAGAATGTAAAAAACTGAATGGATGTAATACAGGAGAGTCAAAAATTACAAAAGCATATAAACTGCCTTGTAAATACGTTATTCATACAGTAGGACCTGTATGGCACGGAGGCAATAAAAATGAAGAAAACCTGCTTGCAAAATGCTATAAAAACAGTTTGGACATTGCAAAAAAATATAATATAACAACAATAGCTTTTCCTAATATAAGCACAGGAATTTATCATTTTCCTAAAAAACTTGCTGCTAAAATAGCTATTAAACAGGTAAAAAATTTTCTGCAAAATAATAATATATTCAAAGAGATTATATTTGTATGCTTTGATAAAGAAAATTTTGATATATATATAGAATTACTTAAGGGGACTTCTAACAACCTGAAAAACAATTGATTACAGAACTGAAATTTGTTTTTGGCTTTACAAAAAATTGGAATTTTAATCAATGACAGGACACTTTTGCCTAATGCGGAATATTTCTTTTAGATAATATTTTGTCTTTTTTTGTTGCTTAACGGATTGCTATATGAATTGATTATTACATTACTTTTTCGTTTCAATTTAACACAAACATAATTAAAAGCTAAAAACTACGCAACTCACTGACTGCCAATTTATTTATATAGCGTGTTGTGTGGCGTTTTCATTGTCTTCCTAATCCTCCCATTCCAATTGTGAAATAAATCATACTGCCACTATAAAACTCTCCATATTTCTGTTTTCCTATCGGAGAATTCAATCCGAAGTTTAATCTAACACAAGTATAACTATCATCATAATTGAAACTGTAATTATTTCTAAATAGTCTAAGTGACTTTATATCAAAATAACATCCCAACTTGTAGTATGTCAGAAAAGGCTCATTTTCTTGATTTTCCGAAGAGCCCATGATAGTTGATGATAGCAAATCAAATCCAACACCTCCTAATGGAACAAATTTAAATGATTCAGAGTTAATCAAAGTATAGCCCAAATTTCCACCTAACATAAAATGTAATGCTGCTTTATTTTTTGACCATTCTAAATTATCTGGAAATTCCATTGTGTTCTTTACTTTTCCAATGCCGATATAATCATCTATTTGTATCACCATTCTTTGCCTAAGAATATCAACGTTTATCCCAATAAATATCGGGTCTGTAATATATTTTGAAATGTTACCATCCAACATACCGTATCCCAAGAAGATATTACCACCTATAGCTCTATACTTTTCAGGTGAATATTCATGTTGCAATTCTACATTTAAAGAATCTTTGTCTTTTGAATTCTCAACAATATGAAACTTATTATTTTCAATCAATACATTTATTGTTTGTGAAAAATCAACTCCTTTACCTCTCTGCATGGCAGGTGTCCATGTCATCGTATTTTTGAGAGTTGAGAGCAATTCATGTTCCAACTCTTTATCTATCTCATCAGGTTTTATTACTCTATAGTTGAAATCTTCACCTTTACAATTAATAATAAAATTCACATAAATGCTAAATCTATTTGGAACTTGGTATTTGTTTATATCTATTGAGGTATTTAATATAGAACTTACTTGCCTCATAGAAATACTAGATTCAGGCATTACTTCTGTTACAAAGAAAATAGATTCATTTATTGTATCACACCGTGTCTGTGCAATAATTTCATGATTTGCTAGAAAGATAACTATTGCTAAAATGTAGAGTTGATTCATTTTACTTTTTTAATAAAAATTAGTTTCGAACACACTGTTTTCTAATAATAAATTATTCCTCTTAAATTATATTCAAATGACACACATATGTAAATCATTCTACGGTGTCTCTTCTCTAATGCCACACAACTCGTATATACATGAAAAGTAATTATTTAAAAGTTCCATGTATACCACCTAAATTTTGATATAAAGTAGAAGTTTTTAAAAAATTTTATTCCTTTTTACTTCAACAAGTTCAGTAACCATATATTTTATCACTATTATCCGACTAAAATTGAAAAACAAATTTTTTAAATCAT
>CAZZDX010000151.1:0-7437 GCA_964653185.1 uncultured Bacteroidales bacterium | reverse complement strand
AAATTTTGAAAATTTTAATTTTTATTTTATAAAATTTTCAAAATTTCGCAGAGGTGGGTGTTGCTTAAATCTATACCCCGCCCTGAAGGACGGGGCTAATGATAATAACATATAATTTAATTTAATTTAATTTATGAATAATTCAAGTTTTAACATCTTAAAAAAATAATTTTATACATAAAACTACCCAGTCATCTTGTCTCTTTCTCCTTTTCACCTTTTCACCTAATACTCACTATGTTACCAAGTATCACCATTGCTTTCTTCTTCTGTCTTTACTTCATCTGTATCTTCTTCCCATTCAATAATAAACTTTCCTTGTTCCTGCTGTTTTAATATATCCTGTTCTTTAAGTATTTTTTTTGCCTGTTCTTTGTTTACTGTTGTATCTTTTTTAAACAAGCCAAACTCTTCATTTAAAATTTTTTTTATGTTATGTTTTTCCTTTTTTATATTATCTTTTAGTTTCTTTTTTACTGCTTTTTTGTCATATTTAAAAACAGGTTTGTCAACAGTGCCGGTTATATGAATGTATAAACTTGTCCTGCCCAAACTATCATCTTCAACAACGCCAAATTCTTCATTTTCTTTTTTAGCTTTTTTAGCTTTCTTGGCTAATAATTCTGACAGCAATATTTTTAAATGATAATCTATTTCATTGTCAAAAGTATGTGTTCCTGCTCCTGTTATATTTATTGCATTTGAATTTATTTGCATCTCAGGTATAAATATTTTTTTGTTTCTTATTTCAATATGATTTTGCAAAACAGAAAATTTAATATCTGATAAGTCATTGATTTTAAGAAATTTAGAGAGATTTTTTGCTGATATATAATCAATTAATTCGCCTTTTTCTATTGTGATATCTGCGTTTACATATATTTTATCCAAATCTGGTTTTAAATCATAACTCCATACAGAAACAAATTGAACATCAGAACATAAAATTCCTTTTAAATTTTTAGCTCTTAAATTATCCTGTCCAAAATTTTCAAACTGCTCAAACATTTTATTAACATCAACTTTTTTTATTGAAGCAGTGGAAATTATCAGCAATGAATCATTATATGTTGCATCAATACTTCCTGTTGCACTAATTAGTCCATCCATTGTATTTAAAGTAACATCATTTACAAAAAGATTCTTTTCTTTTAGCTTTACTTTTCCTTTTATATTTGTAGCTTTAAATTTTTTAAAATTTATTTTATCAATATTAATATCAGAATTAATATCAAATTTATCAGAAAAAGTCAATTTATAACCGGTATCTGATTTTGAGGACTTATTGTGCAGCAATTCATCAAGATTAATATTTTTAGATGTCATACTTGCTTTTATTTGTAATTTTTTATCAGGTATAAATATATAAGAAAGCACATTTCTTAAATAACCTTTAATATTAAAATCGCTTTCAGATATTTTGCCTGTAAAATTTTTAATCACAATATCATTATTATTAAAAACAAACACGCCATTAAAATCATTGTATTTAAGAGGATTGTTTTTTATACAAAAATCAACATTCTTTATTGTCATTTTGCCCGATGTTGTACTATTAATAAAGTCATGTGAAGTAAAATTATTTATGCTGTTAAGTTTGCACTTAAAAGATGAGTTTATGTTTACATAGCCATTAACAGAAGAAATTGTATCTAAATTTATAAATTCATTCAAATCATCAAGGTTCAACTCTGCATAAGATATAAGTTCAATCTGGGGTTTTACAAAATTTTTTATTAAAAAATCAGCTTTTATCTTTCCTGATTTCAAATTAGCGGTAAAATTTTTAATATCAATATAATTGGATTTGAGATTTTGCAGGTCTCCATTTGAATATGTTCCTGTAAGGTTTACATTTTCAAGAGCAACAGAAGAATTTTTTTTAATAATTTTAGCATTTTTTAATCCAAAGTTTGATACCACAAGAGGCCAGTAACCTTTATCAAAACGACCTTTTATACTGGTATTAAAATAAAGTTCTCCTTTACTCTTATAATCTTTAAGATATTTATTATATTCTTTTGGTATTTCTTTTATAAATGACTGTAAATCAAGATTTTTGCCTTTAATTTTTAAGTCCAAATATTTTGATACATCACTATAAACAACATTACCGTTTATATCAAAATTAAGATTGTCTATGTTAAAAACACATTTTTCAAATCTGTATTTATTAATATTATTTTGTGTGTTTACATTTAAAACAAGGTTTGCTTCCGCATTTTTGTTTTTAAAAAAAGTAATATCATCAATTTTAACATAATTAATAAATATTTTACCTTTTGAATGCAAAGAATATTTAATATCAGAAAAATTTCCTTTCAGGACAACATCTTTTGCCAGAAAAGAATATTCCTGTTCAATATCATAATAATATTTCCAAAAAACATTGATATTGCTAAACATTATTTTTTGTAAATCAACTGATACCAAAGATTTTACAGAATCGGGCAGGGATTTCCAAAAATGCAAATTATATGTTCCGTCTTTATAAAACAAAAGATTAATATCTCCTTTGTTTATGTCTATTTCTTTGATTGCATAATTTTTGTTAATTAAATCCCAAACATTAAACTGTAAATAAACATTTTTGGCTTTTAATAAAACTCCTTTTTTATTCTTAAACATTGAATCTCTTGCAATAATATCGGTAAATTCCAATGAGGCATTAGGAAATTTTCGGAGTAATGAAAAATTTATATCTTTAACAGAAATCTCTGCTGTTAAATGTTTATTAATCTCTTTTATAAACAAATTTTTTACACTGTCTTCATAAAAATGAGCAATAATTACTCCTGTCCCTGTTAATATTATAAAAAAAATTAATATTCCCCAGAAAATTTGCTTAAAAATTCGTTTTATGTTCATTTTTTTATGCAAAGTGTTAAAATTTAGATGATAAAAAAAATTACAAAGTCATTTTTAACAAATTTATTTCTTTTTGCAATAATAATCTCCAGTCGCCTCTTTTCAAGTTCTTTTTAGTAAATCCGGCAAAGTTAACTCTGTCTAATCTTACAACTTTATAATTTAGATCCTCAAATATACGACGAACTATATGATTTTTACCGGAATGTATTTTTATACCGATTTTATTCTTTTCTTCTCCGCTTATATAACTAATGTCATCAGGTTTTATAAAACCATCTTCAAGTTCTAATCCTTTAGAAATTTTAATCATATCTTCATTAACAAGTTCCTTATCCAATTCTGCATAATATATTTTTTCTACTTTGTATTTTGGATGTGTAAGTTTTTTTACCAAATCTCCGTCATTGGTAAATAATAATACTCCTGTTGTATTTCTGTCAAGACGACCAACAGGAAAAATTCTTTCTTCGCATGCATTTTTTACAAGATTCATCACTGTCTTTCGTTCGTGTGGATCATATACGGTTGAAATAAAACCTTTGGGCTTATTCAAAAGGACATAAACAAATCTCTCTGCTTTTAATATTTTTTCTTTATATTTTACAACATCATTTTCTAAAATTTTAGTTCCCATCTCTGTAATAACTTTTCCGTTAACAGTAATATCACCATTCATTATAATATTATCCGCTTCTCTCCTTGAACATATCCCTGCATGAGCAATAAATTTATTTAAACGGATAATCTTATTGTTTTTTACCGGCTTATCTTTCTGAATTTTTTTTTCCTTATATGACGATAAATTTAATCCTTGTTTATCTCTTTCTTTTTTTGAACTATCTTTTTTATTATATGCTTTTGTCTTATTATACTTTTTCATATGTTTATATTTTTTAATTATAGCCACAGATTCACAGATTTTTTCAGATTATTATTTATATTTTAATCTGTGAATCTGTGGCAATATTTCATTTTTTTTATATGTTTAAGCTATTGGATTTATATCCTACGGCATTTATCAGAACTGATACATTTTGTTTTGTTCTTAATTTGAAATTCCTCGCTACGCTTGTCATTCCGAATGGAGCACATTCACTGCGCTCAGTGTAAACTCCGCGAAATGAGGAATCTCAAGGATATACCGAATATTAACCTTTTTTTTAGAATATATCCTTACTTTTTACTTGTTATAGTCATTGTTTCATTAACAATGTAGTAATGTAACAATGTAGCAATTTAGTCATAAAACCATATAACCATAAAGCCATTTAACCATTTAGCAATATTATTTATCAAAATATTTAAACTCATTTAACTTTTTATATTGCATTTTTCAGATATAAATATAAAATTTTATCTATTTTCGCAAATTTTAAACATATATTATAATTAATTATGAACGAAATATTGATAAAAGTATTACAATTAATATTAAGTCTTTCAATACTTGTAATCTTTCATGAATTAGGACATTTTATTGCTGCTAAATTATTTAAGACAAAAGTAGATAAATTTTATTTGTTTTTTGACCCTTGGTTTTCTTTATTTAAAATTAAAAGAGGCGAAACAGAATATGGCATTGGATGGATACCATTAGGAGGTTATGTAAAAATTGCAGGTATGATAGATGAATCTATGGATAAAGAGCAGATGAAAAAACCTCCACAACCCTGGGAGTTTCGTTCAAAACCTGTATGGCAACGTCTTATCATTATGCTTGGAGGCGTTACTGTCAATGTTTTACTTGCAATAGCCATTTATATAGCCATACTTTTTACCTGGGGCGAACAGTATTTGCCAACTTCTAATGTAAAATACGGAATTACCTGCGACTCACTTGCAATGGAAATGGGACTGAGAAATGGAGATAAGATAATATCTCTTGATAATAAAAAAGTTGATAAATTTAGAAATATACCAATAGAAATTCTGCTTAATGATATAAAAACAATTCAGGTTAACAGAAATGAAAAAGTAAAAGAAATACAAGTGCCTGATGGCTTTGTAAGTAAAATTATTAAAAATAAATCATCTGATTTTATATCTTTAAGAATACCTGTTGAAGTTGGCGGCTTCGCAAAAAATTCTCCTGCCAAAAATGCAGGAATGTTGATAAATGATAAAATTATTGGAATTAATGATGTAGAAACTGCCTATTTTGATGAATTTAGAAAAGAAATTGTAAAACATAAAAATAAAAAAATTGCAATTGTTGTAATCAGAAATAATAATGATACTACAAAGGTTAATGTGAATGTATCTGAAAAAGGTTTAATAGGAATTGCTTTAAAAGATCCTAATAATTATTTTAAATTAAAAAAACAAGAGTATTCATTCTTTGAGGCAATACCAAAAGGAACTGTTAAAGCATATAAAGCTTTTGAAGATTATTTAAAACAACTGCGACTTATATTCTCTCCTGAAACAGAGGCATACAAATCAGTAGGCAGTTTTATTGCTATTGGTAATATATTTCCTTCGGTATGGAACTGGAGAGCATTTTGGACATTAACTGCTTTCTTATCTATTATACTTGCAATTATGAACCTGCTTCCTATTCCGGCTCTTGACGGTGGACATGTAGTATTTCTTCTTTATGAAATTATTACAGGCAAAAAACCAAGCGATAAATTTATGGAATATGCTCAAATAACAGGTATGGTAATAATATTCTTATTGCTTATCCTTGCTACAAGTAATGATATATCAAATTATATACTTAAATAAAATAATTAACTCCTTACCATTTATAACAATGTCATTTACAACTCAACATAAGATTCTAATACTTTAGATTCTTTTTTTGGAATTAAGCATATATTTTCTATATCTGCTGGTATCAATACTGCTTCGCCTTTATTAACATTTATTTTTCCATTAAGATAATCTAACACAAAACTTCCTTGTTGACAAACATAAATAACAAAAGAATCTAAATCACTATAATCTGCATCTAATTGAGCATCAAAATGCAGCATATTTGTAGTAAAATATGGACATTTAACTAAATTTACTCTTTCATTTATTTTATGTTTATAAATTGTCTTATAATCATCATATAATTTAAAATCAAGTGCATCAAGAGCTAAATCAGTATGTAATTCTCTTGAATTTCCTTTATCGTCAACTCTGTCCCAATCATAAATACGATAAGTAACGTCAGAAGTTTGCTGTATCTCTGTAAGCAAAAGACCCGGACATAAAGCATGAACCCTGCCTGATGGTATAAAAAATACGTCTCCCGAATTTGCTTCCTCAAAATTTAAAATATCTTTTAATGTCTTATTATTAAAATGTTTCAGATATTTTTCTTTATCTAATTTGCAATTAAATCCACTAATAAGTTTGGCATTTTTCTCTGCCTGCATAATATACCACATTTCTGATTTGCCAAACGAATTATGTCTCTTTCTTGCAAGCTCATCATTAGGATGAACCTGAATAGAAAGATAATCATTAGCATCAATGACTTTGACAAGAATAGGAAACTTGTTGCCAAATTTTTCATATACTTTATTACCTACAAGGTCAGACATATAAACTTCAACTAATTCGTTTAGCTTATTATGTGCCAAAAAACCATTCTCAACTATTGTTTGACTGCCTTCTACTCCTGATATTAACCACATCTCGCCACAATTTGAAAGAGGAGAAAAATCCTTATCCAAAATATTTTTTATCTTATTTCCACCCCAAATTTTTTCTTTATAAACAGGGCTAAACTTTAAAGGATATAATTGTTTCATAATGTTTATATTTTTGTAATTAGTTGGTATTCAGTTACTTGCATTTTAAAAAAATCAAGATATAGAAATTGGAACAGGTAGTTGCCTGTGAATTTTCTTCCGCATTTATAATTTGCTATTTTTATTTTTTAACATAAGTTTGGACTTTATGAACAAATACTGATTAATAAATATCCCAATAATTATAGCAAATATATATATTTTAACAAATTGCTATTCACGAAAAAAAAACATTTAGAACAAAATAATATCCCATAACAAAACAAAGAGCAAGTTTCATAAAAACTCCTGATATAAATCCCAAAAAAGAACCTAATCCTGATTTAAAAGCAAACTTAGTGTCTTTTCCACCTATTAATTCTCCTAAAAAAGCGCCTAAAAAAGGTCCAATTATAATTCCTACAGGTGGGAAAAAAAATAATCCTAATATCAAACCAATTGTAGCTCCCCATATTCCTTTTTTTGTGCCACCAAACTTTTTAGTCCCATATACAGGAATAATATAATCTAATATTGTAACACATATTGTAACCAAAGCAAAAATCACCATAAATCTTAAAGTAAATGGCGGGTTACTCTTAAATTGTAATACTAAAAGTGAAAAATAACCTATTATGGGTCCGGGTATAATTGGTAATACACAACCAACAATACCAACAACTAATAAAATTATTCCTGCAATAGTTAAAAATAAATCCATTGTAAAAAATTTATAATATTTATCGTAACGTTCACACTCTATTTTTTATAATTAGATTTAGACGATTAAGAAAAAAACTTTACCAACATTGTTGTCTATAATATAAATTTCTAATTGCTC
>CAZZDX010000150.1:0-7524 GCA_964653185.1 uncultured Bacteroidales bacterium | reverse complement strand
CGAACCTATTAGTGAAACAGTAATAGAACCAATCGTAGAAATAAAAACTACTCAAGTAACACTTTTAAAGGGCTTGATATTATTAGATGAAAAGACAAAAGAACCTCTTGAAGCAACTATTGAAATTACAGATAATCAAAAAAATGAAGTTGTCGCAAGATTTACATCAAACAGTAAAACAGGCAAATATTTAATAACTCTGCCTTCCGGCAAAAATTATGGAATATCTGTTGAAGCCAAAGGATATCTGTTCCATTCCGAAAACTTTGATATAGCCCCATCAGCAGAATATCACGAAATAGAAAAAGATATACTGCTTAAAAAAATAGAAGTTGGCGAAAAAGTTGTATTAAAAAATATATTCTTTGATTTTGATAAAGCTACTTTAAGACCGGAATCCGTTGCAGAACTTAACCGGCTTACAAAACTAATGAATGATGTCCCTACTCTTAAAATTGAGGTCTCAGGACATACTGACAATGTTGGCTCAGCAGAATATAACAAAAATTTATCAAAAAAAAGAGCCAAATCTGTTGTTGATTATCTTACTGAGCATGGAATAAAAAAAGACAGATTAGAATATGCAGGATATGGATTTTCTCAGCCAATAGCAACCAATGATACAGACGAAGGAAGACAACAAAACAGAAGAACAGAATTTAAAGTACTAAGTAGGACTTACTGAAAAATAGTTTTTTTTAATGATTTGTATGCTTATTTTGTAACCGTTCACACCTTATTTTTTGTAATTAGATTTAGGCGCTTAAGAAAAAAACTTTACCAAGATTGTTGTCTATAATATAAATTTCTAATTGATCTAAAAAATGACCAATGTTTACCTTGTTGAATGCTTGCCATATAGAATGTGGAGATATTAATAGAACAGAGATATTCAACTGTGGACTAATAACCAAACCCCAATTTTGACATTAGAAATTGGGACTTGGTCAGGCAGTTGCCTGATAGAAATTAGAATAATTAGGTCAATTAGGTCAATTTAGTTTCAATTATTTAAGCCGTCAGTTGATTGATATAATTTTAAGTTGTGAACGGTTACTTTTTTTGGTTTAAACAAAATTTATTTATGTTCGTATAATAATTATTTTTTAAAGCCCTAAATTATTTCTAACTTTTTACAGCTACAAATATATGAGTTACAAAACATAAAATTATAAAATTCAAAATACTTAAAATATAAAAAAGTAATAGCCAAAAGTTTGAAATAATTGAAAATGAGTTAATTGCGAAAATATAAATTGATGAAACAAATTACAATATATATATATCAATGGCTTTTAATACCATGTATTATATATTTTTTATGTATTCCTACTTTATCACAGGCACAGGAAAATTTGTCATTGCTTGTCAAAAAAATTAAACCATCTGTTGTTACTATTATAACTTATGATGAGCAAGGAAAAGTTATTGGGCAAGGAAATGGATTTTTTATTGGTAAAGATGGCGATGTTATTACTAATTACCATATTCTTGAAGATGCAAGCAGTGCTGAAATAAAAACAGCAGAAGGGCAAGTTTATAATATTATGCAAATTTTAGCAGAAGATAGACAAGGTGATATTATTCAGATTTCTACAGACATTCCTAATAATTTTATTCGTCCTTTGTCAGTAAGCAATACTATACCTGAAGAAAGTGAACATGTGCTCATAATTGAAAGTTCTTTAGAACCTGAACAAACAGTTACAGATTATATAATCTCAGCCGTTCGGGATATTCCTGAATTTGGAAAAATTATTCAGATAAGCATTCCTTTATCTCAAAATTATAGCGGTAGTCCTGTAATTAATATGAAAGGTGATATTGTTGGGATTATAACCTCTTTAACAGTTAATGAACAAAATCTGAATTTTGTTATACCATATAATAGAGTTATAAAACTTGTGCTTAATAAAAAACAAACTCTTGCCAAATGGGAAGCAGATAGAACAAAAGATTTACATAATCCGGCAAAAAAATCATTTCTTAAAGGACTTATTTTTATCTGGTCAGAGGACTATGAAAATGCTCTCCCCTATTTTGAACAAGCTATCAAAAAAGACACAAACAATGCTAAGTATTATTTCTATGCTGGATATTGCAAAGATAATCTTGAACGCTATCAGGAAGCAATTAAGTCATACGAGCAGACAATTCAAATAAAGACCGATTTTATCAAGGCATACTATAATCTTGGACTGGTTTATTGTAAACTTGAAGAATATCAAGAAGCAATTAATTCATTTAAACAAACTATCAGTATAAAACCTGACTATGCTGAGGCATACTGCAATCTGGGCGTAATTTATGGTAATCTTGGACTCTGTCAGGAAGAGATTAAAGCATACAAACAGGCAGTTAAAATAAAGCCAAATTTTGCCGAGGCATACAACAATCTTGGAATAGCTTATGCTAACCTTGGACGCTATCAGGAAGAGATTGAGGCATACAAGCAGGCAATTAAAATAAAGCCAAATTTTGCTGATGCTCATTGTAATATGGGAGTAGCTTATGCTAATCTTGGACGTTATCAGGAAGAAATTAAGGCATACAAACAGGCAATTAAAATTGACTCCAATATTATTGAAGCACACTATAATTTGGGAATGGCTTATGCAAACCTTGGATACAATCAGGAAGCTGTTAAGTCATATAAACAGACAATTTATATCAAGCCCGATTTTGCCGAAGCATACTATAATATAGGAATAGTTTATTATAATCTTGAGGACAACGAAGAAGCTATTAAAACATTTAAGAAAGCAATTCATCTTAAACACGATTTTGCTGAAGCATACTATAATCTGGGCGTTGTTTATTGTAAACTTGAATACTATCAGGAAGCAATTATGACATTTAAGCAGGCAATTCAACTCAAGCCGGATTTTGCTAATGCATACTATAATCTTGGTATAATTTACGGCATCCTCGGACACCACCAAAAAGCAATTGAGGTATATAAACAGGCAATCTATATAAAGCCCGATTTTAATGAGGCATACTTGGAACTTGGTGTTACTTATGGCAATCTTAAATACTATCAAAAAGCAATTGAGGCATTTAATCTCGCTATTAAAATTAAACCTGATATTGCTGAGGCACACTATAATCTTGGTCTGGCTTATGATATTATTAAGGACTATCAACAAGCAATTAAGTCATACGAACAGGCAGTTCAGCTCAAACCCAATTATGCCGAGGCATATTTTAATATGGGAATAGCTTATGGCAATCTTAAGTATTACCAAAAAGCAATTGAGGCATATAAACAGGCAACTGATATCAGACCTGATTTTGATAAGGCATATTACAATCTTGGTGTAATTTATAAAAAACTTGAACGCTATCAGGAAGAAATTAATGCCTTTAAGCAGGTAATTCGCATCAAGCCAGATTTTGTTGAGGCATACTTTGGTCTTGGCACAGTATATTCTAATCTTACACGATATCAGGAAGCAATAGAGCAATACAAAAAGGCAATTCAGCTCAAGCCGAATTTTGCCGAGGCATATCACAATCTAGGCATAGTTTATAGTAAACTTGAATATTACCAACAAGCAATTAAATCGTTTAAACAAGCTATCAACATTAATCCTGATATTGCTGATGCACATTTTGGACTGGGCACAGCTTATAGTATTCTTGGGCAATACAAAGAAGCAATTGAAGCATACAAACAGGTAATTCAGCTTAAGCCGAATTTTATTGAAGTTCACTTTGGTTTGGGAACAGTATATTCTAACCTTTCACAATACCAGGAAGCAATAGAGCAATACAAACAGGCAATTCAGCTCAAGCCGGATTTTGCTGAAGCACATTACAATCTGGGCTTGACTTATAGTAAACTTAAAGAATATCAACAAGCTATTAAGTCATTTAATCTGGCTATCAGTATTAATCCTGATTATGCCGATGCATACTTTGGTCTGGGACTTGCTTATGACAAACTTGAACGCATTGAAGAAGCCATTAAGTCATATAAGCAGACAATTCGCATCAATCCCAATATTGCTGATATACACTTCGGTATAGGTGTAGATTATGCTAAGCTTGAACGCTATCAGGAAGCAATTGAGCAATATAAAAAAGCAATTCAAATTAAACCCGATTTTGCTGAAGCATATTCTAATCTGGGACTGGCTTATAGCAATACTGAACACTATCAGGAAGAAATTGATGTTTACAAACAGGCAATTCAAATCAAGTCCGACTTTGCTGAAGCATACTGTAATCTGGGACTGGCTTATGCTAACCTTAAACTCTATCAAAAAGCAATTAAGGAATTTGAGCAGACAATTCAGGTTAAGCCGGATTTTACTGAAGCATACTATAATCTGGGTGTAATTTACAATAAACTTGAATACTGGCAACAAGCAATTAAGTCATTTAAGCAGTCAATTAAAATAAGACCTGATTATGCTGAAGCATACTCTGGTATAGGTCTAACTTATGGAAATACCGGATGCTATCAGGAAGCAATTGAAAGTTATAAACAAGCCATTAGTATCAGGTCTGACTTTGCTGAAGCATACTTTGGTCTGGGTATGATTTATATCAATATTAGACACTACCAGGAAGCAATTAAGACATTTGAGCAGGCAATTCAGCTTAAGCCGGATTTTGCTAATGCATACTATAATCTGGGTATAATTTATGCTGATTTGGGACGCTATCAAAAAGCTATTGATGCATACAAGCAGGCAATTCAACTCAAACAAAATTTTGCTGATGCACATCATAATCTGGGAGTAGTTTACGGTATTTTTGGACAATATCCAGAAGCTATTGAGCAATATAAAAAGGCAATTCAGCTTAAGCCGGATTTTGCTGATGCATACTATAATCTGGGTGTAACTTATAGTAAACTTAAAGATTACCAAAAAGCTATCGGGACATTTAAAAAATCTATAAGCATTAATCCTAATTATGCTGATGCATATAGCAATTTGGGTGTGGCTTATTTTAACTTTGAATGCTACCAAAAAGCTATTGAGGCATTTAAACAGGCAATTCAAATCAAGCCAAATTTTGCTGAAGCACACCACAATCTGGGGATAACTTATTTAATGATAAAAAATTCAGATTTGGCTTTAAATGAATATAAAATTCTTAAAGAACTGGACAAAAATTTGGCAGATAATCTATTTAATATGCTTGACAAGTAAAATAGAATAAAATAAGCGAGTATCTTTTTCTAACACCAAATCATCATAAAACATATTTTAAATAATTGTATTTTTTGTAACTTCGTATGTTTGTAAAAATAAATAAATTTAAGGGGACTTCTATACAAATTGAAAAAAATTACAAAAAAAAACAAAAATTATTCACACCATAAAGTATTGTTTTTCAGCAATTTATAAAAATAATAATAATTATGTTAATAAAAAACATAAAATAATTTGTTGTTTTTCAATTAATTTATATATTTGCACTTTTTATCATTAAAAAATAAAACAATTCAATTAATTACATTATTAAAAAATTAAAAAAATTATGAAGAAATTATTAAAATTATTTGCTGTCGTATTAGTAGTTTTTGCTTTTAGTGCTTGTAATACTAACCCAAAAACCGAAGAAGTAACTGAAGAAGCAACTGAGGAAGTAACTGAAGAAGTAACTGAAGAAGTAACTGAAGAAGCAACTGAAGAAGCCGTTGTTGAAGAAGAAGCAACTGAAGAAGAACCAGTTGAAGAATAGTTAATTTAGAAAAAAAATATAATTAGAAATCTATTCCTGTTTATTATACAAATAGGAGTAGATTGTTTTGGTATTTCTATTTACCTTGGCAAATAGAAATATAATTTTTTATGTTATTAAATACAGATTAATAGCAGAATGGTTATTAATCTGTATTTATTTAACAGTAAGATTATTATGCTTTTTTTGTAATATTGAATTATTTTTAAAAGCTATAACGAACTATTCCGTAGCAAGCTACGAAGTAGTTTTTTTTTATTAAAGACAGATACTTATACAAAAAATATTTTGTTATACGGCTAAATAGTGTCTGTTCATAATGTTGTTATTTTTCAAATAAAAAACACCAAATAGCAAATTCAAAAAAATAACTTGGCAAATTTACGATTTAAAACATTGGAAATTTGGTGCTTATAATTTGTTATTTTTATTTTTTAGCATCGGTCAGTTGCCCGACTGATAAGTTTGGACTTTATGAATAAATTCTAAATAGCACCAAAACTATCTTATAAAAATATTATTTACTCTTAAATTAAAAATGTTATCTAAAAAACTTTTCTAAATTTGTCCATCTGTTTTATAAAGTTCATATTAAAAAACCTCAAACAGTTGGTACAAAAATTAAAAAATCTTTTTCCTCACTTTATAAGAAGCACCTTAAATTCTTACTCACAGGTATTTTTTTCAAATAACTGGAAATTTGCTTTAATACTCATATTAGTTTCTTTTTTTGACTTATATGCAGGTATAAGTGGATTATTAGCAGTTGTTATTTCTAATACTCTTGCTTATTTAATAGGATTTAATCATTCTAATATTAAAAAAGGATATTATGGCTTTAATAGTTTATTAGTCGGCTTGGGACTTGGCATTTATTTTATTCCGGGTATTGAATTTTTTACTCTTTTATTTTTTGCTTCTTTGCTTACACTTTTTTTAACTTTGATGCTTGAAGGAGTTATAGGTAAGTATGGTTTGCCTTTTCTCAGCATTTCTTTTTTAATTGGTATATGGGTTGTTACTCTTGCTTCGCGTGAATTTACTGCTTTATCTGTTAGCGAACGCGGAATATATACTTTAAATGATATGTATTCATGGGGCGGAATTACATTAGTCAACTTTTATAACTGGTTTAATGGCTTAAATATTCATAAATCTATTTTAATATATTTTAACTCACTTGGTGCAATACTGTTTCAGTATAATATCCTTGCAGGTGTATTAATAGCAGTAGGTATTTTGATTTACTCAAGAATTGCTTTTCTTTTATCACTTATTGGCTTTTTTTCTGCTTATTTTTATTATCAGTTTATTGGAGCAAACATTGCAGAATTAAGTTATAGCTATATAGGATTTAACTTTATTCTTACATCAATTGCTATTGGTGGTTTTTTTATAATTCCTTCAAAATATTCATTTTTATGGACAATTTTACTTGTTCCTTTAATTTCAATATTTATTATAAGTGCTGATAGTATATTTTCTATTTTTCAATTACCAATATATTCATTACCTTTTAATATCATTGTTTTATTATTTTTATATGGTTTAAAATTCAGGGAAAGATTTTTTGACAAGCCGGAAATTGTTATCTTCCAACAAAATTCTCCTGAAAAAAATCTCTATATGCAGATAAATAATAAAAAACGTTCTGTAAATTCAATATACTTACCTTTTTCTTTACCTTTTTTAGGAAAATGGACTGTGTCTCAGGGACATAATGGCGAGATAACACATAAAGATGAATGGAGACATGCCTGGGATTTTGTTATAACCGATGCTACTGAACATACTTTCAAAAACAACGGAACACAAAGAGAAGAT
>CAZZDX010000149.1:0-7568 GCA_964653185.1 uncultured Bacteroidales bacterium | reverse complement strand
TACTTTATCTTTAAATAATGCAGTACTGTCAACTGTTAATTTATTTTTCAATCTTACCGGATATTCTCCGATTACTTTGTTTTTAAACATTATAAGACCATCCTTTTGAATGATTACACGGCTGGTATTATTTGTCTTAATCACCAGGTCCTGGTTATTAAGAGTTCCTATAAAATTTTCGGAACTTATATTACTATTACCATTTATTTTCCAAAATGGTTGATTTCCTTGGGCATAAGAAATTGTTATATTACTTAATAATGTAACAATAAGAATTAGAGGAAGTAATAATTTTTTCATAATAATATAGTTTTAAATTTATTAATAAAAATAATTGATTTAATTATAAAATACTTAATAAAAAAGATTATCTAATAATTTTAGGAATTGTGATACAAAGATAATACTTTTATTCAAAAATGCAAATTTTTTTTTCAAAAAAAGATAAAAAAAATTTGGTGCATTTTTGTTAGCCCTTGTTATTCTTAAAAAAAACTAAATAAAAAGTTACTTATATCTTTATTTTATTTGGGGTTCTACTACAAATTTAATAAAAAAAATTTATTAATCTTTTAATATTAAAAAAAACGCAATTTAAAACATATACATACTTTTTTATAGATTGAAAATTATTACCTTTGCATTTTAATTTATAATAATAAAAAATATTTTAATAATATTCCTGATAAATTAGGCGACATGAATAAGAAAGAAAATTCTGAAATTATAGAAAAATCTAAAAAAAAAATGGATGATAAACAGCAAATATTGTCTGAAAAACAAACTCAGGAATTAAATATTAACAACAAATCATTAGCACCCGATTCTGTTAAGAAAACTACTGTAAAAGATAAAATAAATCAGGATGAAACAGCTACAGAACAAGATAAAAAAGAAGAAAATTACAATGATTACACAAGAGAACAATTGATTGACTTTCTTAAAAATATTGTTAAAGTAAAAGATATTACAACTATAAAGAATGAAATATCTCTTATAAAAATAGCTTTTTATAAAAAAAATAAAAAAGAAAATGATGAAAGATTTAACCAGTTTATCGCAAATGGCGGTCTGAAAGAAGATTATCAGTCAGGCATTGACCCTGTTGAAGAAAAATTTAATGAGATATTTAAAATATATAAAGAGAAAAGAAAAAAATTTCTTGAAGAACTGGAAAAACAAAAAGAAAAAAATTTATCTGCAAAAAAACAGGTGTTGGAAGATTTAAAAAAACTTATTGATTCTGAAGAGACACTCAAAAACACTTATGATGATTTTAATTCCATACAAACAAAATGGAAAGAGATAGGACAAATACCGCAAAAAAATCTAAGCGACCTGTGGCAATCATATAACTTCCTTGTTGAAAGATTTTTTGATAAAGTTAAGATTAATAAAGAACTTAAAGACCTTGACCTGAAAAAAAATCTTGAAAAGAAAATTGAACTTTGTGAAAAAGCAGAAGAATTATTACTTGATACCTCTGTCCAAAGAGCTTTTAAAAAACTTCAGGAATATCATAAAATATGGAAGGAATTAGGTCCTGTAGCTAATGATAAGAAAGATGAGATATGGGAACGGTTCAAATCTGCTACTGATAAAATTAATAAAAAAAGACATGAATTTTATGAGAAACAACAAGAGGAGCAACAAAAAAATTTCATTACAAAAACTGCTCTCTGCGAAAAAGTTGAACAAATCAGCTGCTCTCTTATTGATTCGTATAAAAAATGGAAACAAACCACAGATAATATTGTAGAAATACAAAAAACATGGAAGACCATTGGCTTTGCACCTAAAAAACAAAATAATGAAGTATGGAATAGATTTAGAAACGCTGTTGACTCTTTTTTTGCAAAGAAAAAAGAATACTTTGATAAGTTAAAAGAAAAACAAACTGATAATTATAATCGTAAACTTAATATCTGTGTTCAGGCAGAGGCAGTAAAAAATAATACAGAATGGAAAAAGACCACTAAAGACCTAATAAACTTACAAAAAGAATGGAAGACAATAGGACCTGTGCCAAAAAAATATTCAGATAAAGTTTGGAACAGATTTAGATTGTCTTGCGATGATTTTTTTAATAATAAATCATCTTATTTTGAAAATATAAAATCTGAAGAAGAACAAAATCTTAAATATAAATTAGAATTAATAAAACAAATCAACAAGCATAAATTTGGCGAAGATGATAGTAAAAATCTTGAAACCCTGAAAGATTTTCAAAGAAAATGGACAGAAATAGGAAACATACCCGTAATGCAAAAAGCTGAAACACAAAAAAACTATAGAGTTGCTATTGAAAAAGGCATGGATAATCTTAAATTACCAACAACTGAAAAAATACTTCTTAATTATAAGACCAAATTAGAATCTGTTAAAGAATCACCTGGAGCAGATGATTTTTTTATAAAAAGCAAAAGAGGTATTACTAACAAAATAAAAATAATAAAAAATGATATAAATCTCTGGGAAAACAATATAGGATTCTTTGCCAAATCAAAAAATGCTGATATACTTAAAAATGAATTTGTTAAAAAAATAAATGAAGCAAAACAAGAAATATCTATACTTGAAGGGAAATTAAAACTTATATCCAAATATAAAAAATAGTAAATTACAATTTCTGGTTTATAGTCCTCATATCCTGATTATTATTTTTTTATCTGTAAATTTTGAATCTACTCTAATAAGTCAAAAAATACAATTATGCCACTAAGACACAAAGACACCAAGTTACACAAAGTGTTGATTTTAAGGTCTTTGTGCTTCTTTGTGTCTTGGTAACTTTGTGGCAAAAAATCAAAAAAAACACTTTTTAGAGTGGACTCAATTTTATAAATTTTTATGTTGTTTGTATAAAAAATATACTTAATAATCCAATAATTTTAAAAATGTTAATAAAACGTTTTATATATCTGCTTGTTTTCTCTGTTACTATCTTTTATAGTGATAATCTGTCATCTCAAACAATCAAAAAATTTTCAGAAAATCATGAAGATTTCATTAATGAAATGACAATATTTCTGCAAAAAACAAATAAACAAGAAGAAAAAAAAATAGCAAAAGAATTTATGGAGACCTTTGCTACGGACTGGAATTCTGGAATATTTACAGAAGAACAAGAACAACAAATATATAAAATATCAAATCTTATGCTAAAACGTAAAATGAGAGCTTTCCCTCATTTTAAAAAATATCTTACAACTTTATTAAATTTTGCTAATTCTAACCAGACAGAAGAAAGTTTTACAGCATGGAACTCAGGACTTGAAAAGTTGATAAATATGTCAAATACACAACAATTTATATCTTATCTGGAAATTATCAATAATCTCATTACAAATAATATCATCTATGAATCTTATACAACAAAGTGGCAGGCAAGCAATAATGACTGGTATTTTAAGTATGATAACGAGCCAAAAGTAATATTTAACTATTTAGACCTGACTTGCTACTCAAAAGGCGATAGCTCGTGCATATATAATACAAAAGGAACTTACTATCCTTTAAAATATGAATGGAAAGGACAAGACGGAAAAGTGGACTGGCAAAGAGCAGGATTCGACCAGGATGATGTATATGCAAAACTTCGTAAATATACTATTAATGTTAAATTTTCAAATTATTCAGCTGACTCTGTTACATTTTATAACAAAAATTATTTTTCTAACTCTTTGCTCGGAAAATTAACTGAAAAAATTATTGCTAACGTAACAGAAGAAAAATCTTTATATCCTCGTTTTGACTCATACAACAAACGTCTAAAAATAAAAGAAATATTTGAAAATATTGACTATGAAGGTGGATTCTCTATGCGTGGCTCAAAATTTATTGGCTCCGGTAATAAAAAACAAGATACTTATCTTATATTTAAAAAAGATGGTAAAAAGTTTTTGGTAACTGCCTCTAAGGCATATTCCATAAGAAAAGATCGTATCTCTGCTGAAAGAGCATCTGTAACTATTTATTATGAAAAAGATTCTATTTACCATCCGGGATTACAAATGAGATATATTGATGACAAAAAAGAACTATCATTATTACGACTGAAAGAAGGATTGGCAGAAAGCCCTTATTTTGACTCTTTTCATAAATTAGATATTTATGTAGAAGCATTATACTGGAAACTGGACCAACCTAAAATAGATATGGAAATGATTAAAGGAATAGGAAATGTTAATAAAGCTAGTTTTGAATCAAATAATTATTATTCTGAACAAAGATTCTCTCAACTACAGGGAATAGATGAAATCAACCCTTTGCTTGCTATAAAAAAATATTCTGAAAAAATTAACTCCAAAGAATTCTTTCTTGAAGAATTTGCAGAATATATGAGAAAACCTTATGAGCAGATAAAAGCATCTCTTATCAAAATTTGTAATATGGGTTTTATAATATATAATTTAGACCAAGATAAAATAACTGTTAAAGACAGATTATATGACTATTTGAATGCTAAAGCAAGCAAGACCGATTATGATGTTATTAAATTTAATTCTGTTATATCAGGTAAAAGTAATGCATCTATCAATTTGTTAAATTTTGACCTTAAATTAAGAGGCATTGCAAGAATATTTTTAAGCGACTCAAAAAATGTATATATATATCCCAAGGATCAAGAACTTATAATGAAAAAAAACAGGGATTTTACATTCTCGGGAAGAGTCCATGCAGGACTATTTGATTTCTACGGAAAAAAATTCTCCTTTGAATATGACAATTTTAAAATTAATCTTCCTAATGTGGACTCTCTGACTTTTAGAGTTCATAAAAAAGAAAAAGATGAACTTGGTAATTATCCACTTGTTAAAGTTAAAAATTCTATTGAAGGTCTTAGCGGAAACCTGCTTATTGACCTTCCAAATAATAAATCAGGAGTAAAACCTTCTGATGAATATCCAATATTTAACAGCAAAACAGAATCTTATGTATATTTTGACAAAAAAAATATCTTAAATGGTGTCTATGCAAGAGATAAATTTTATTTTCACATAGACCCTTTTGACCTTGATAGTTTAGACAATTTTGATGCAGATAATATAGCATTTAAAGGACATCTGAAATCTTCAGATATATTTCCCGATATAGATGAACCTCTTAAAGTCCAGCCCGACTATTCTCTGGGTTTTGTAAAAAACACCATGGAATCAGGATTGCCTGCTTATGGCGGAAAAGGACAATATTTTTCAATAATAGACCTTAGCAATAAAGGATTAAGAGGCAATGGATCTCTTAAATATTTAACATCAACATCTGAATCTGATAATTTTATTTTCTTCCCTGACTCAATGAACGCTAACTTACAATATTATGAAATAAAAGAACAATTAGAACAGGTAGAATACCCAACTGTTACAGCAGAAGACGTATATGAGCAATGGTTTCCTTATCGTGATTTAATGATTGTCTCTAAAAAACAAAAACCTATTAAAATGTATAATAACCAGTCAGATTTACACGGAAGTATAACTTTGGCACCTTCAGGATTAACAGGCAAAGGAATTATGAAATTTGAAGAGGTTGCAGAAATAGAATCAAAACTATTTGATTTTAAACAACACGTATTTGATTCTGATACAACTGACTTCCGTCTTAGAACCTATGACTTGTCAAAATTATCTCTCGCAACATATAATTATAAAGCACATATTGACTTTGACAAAAGAAAAGGAAAATTTGAATCAAATACAGGTGGCTCAAAAGTTGATTTTCCTGTTAATCAATATATTTGTTATATGAATGAATTTGACTGGTATATGGATAAAGCAGAAATAGAACTGGCAAGTAACAGAAATATGGATGCTAATTTAGATACCTTGAGTTTAAAAGAACTATCTGATGTTGATTTAAAAGGATCTAAATTTATATCAGTACATCCTGACCAGGATTCTTTAGGGTTTTATTCACCAAGAGCTAAATATAATCTGAAAGACAATATAATTTACGCTAAAAATGTTAAAGTTATCAAAATTGCAGATGCTGTGATTTTTCCTGATAAAGGAGATGTAACAATACTTAAAGAAGCAAAAATGGAAACTCTTGATAATGCTGTTATAATGGCAAACACAACAACAAAATATCATATCATCTATGATGCAATGGTTGATGTATTCTCAAAAAAAAGTTATGAAGCAGTAGGTAATTACGACTATATTGATGAAACAAAAACTAAACAGCAAATATATTTTAATAAAATAGCTGTTGATAGCACAACACAAACCTATGCCTGTGGAATTATAGATACATCAGCAAAATTTACTCTAAGTCCTGACTTTGAATATACAGGAAAAGTTAATCTGCTTGCAAGCAAAGAATTCCTTAACTTTGATGGCTCTTGTAAAATAAAACATGATTGTGATACCATTATAAGTTGGCTCAAATTTAAAGCAGATATTGAGCCTAATGAAATTTATATTCCTGTATCACAAAAACCAAAAGATATTAATGATAAAGATATAACTGCTTCTATCTTAATATCTAATGATTCTAATCAGGTATATTCTTCTTTCTTATATAAAAAAAATATATATAGCGACCAGGAAATTATATCATCTGATGGCTTTTTAACATTTGATTCATTATCTCAGGAATATAGAATATCAACAAAAGATAAATTAAAAGAATCTACATTACCCGGCAACTATTTGAGTTTAAATAGAAATGACTGTGTTACTTATGGAGAAGGTGAAATAAATTTAACAGATACTCTTGGACAAACAAAAATAAAAACCTATGGTAATGTTAGTCATTATATAATATCAGATTCTACATATTTTGACTTACTTATGTCTTTGGACTTTTTCTTCTCTGATAAAGCAATAAAAATTATAAGTAATAGCTTGGAACAATATTATGATTTGAAGCCGGTAGATATTACCAGAGAAACAGTTACCAAAGCTTTATATGAAATTCTTAGTAAAGAAAAAGCTGATAAATTAATATCAGATATAACTATGTATGGGTTTATTAAAAAATATCCTTCAGAGCTTAAACATACTTTACTATTAACTGATGTTCAATTTAAGTGGGATTCTAAAACAAAATCCTATATCTCACAAGGACCTATTGGAATAGGAAGCATTAATAAAACACAAATTAATAAGTATATTAACGGATATATTGAAATTGTGAAAAAAAGAAGCGGAGATGAAATTACCATTTATCTTGAACCCGAAGAATCGGAATGGTACTTTTTTAACTATAAAAGAGGACTAATGCAAGTAATATCATCAGATAAAGAATTTAATACAATAATCAGTGAGACAAAACCTGAAGACAGAAAAATGAAAACCAAAGGAAAAGAAATGCCTTATTCCTATACTTTATCTAACTTGAGAAAAAAGAAAAGTTTTCTTAAAAAGTTTCAACCAAATGTTATTGAAGAACCTGATATTGAAAATACTGATACAGAAGAACCTGATAATGAGTAAAGGGTAAGTTTGATATGAAAGCAGAACACTATTTCAATAAAAATTCGTTTAACCGTTCACAGCTTAAAAATTTAGAATAAATAGTTGAAATTAAATTGACCTAATTAATCTAATTTCTAATTGACCTAA
>CAZZDX010000148.1:0-7573 GCA_964653185.1 uncultured Bacteroidales bacterium | reverse complement strand
TGGGCTGGAGAAAAGGAATTTATATCTGTAATCTTATTATAAACGGAAAAGTAATAAAGAGTGAAAAAATGGTGCTGGTAAGATGAAAAAAATTATAAATTATAAAAAACAGTCGGCAGTCATCAGTCGGCAAATGGAACATTCCGTATTTATCGGAAAAAGAAAAGCAACAACAACTGAATATCAAACATTAAACCTTGTGCTTTGAACCTTGAACTTTAAACTTTGAACATAGTAACTAATTGAAAATGAACTAAATACAAAAGTATAAAAATATGAAAATGAAAAAACAAATTTCTCTGATAAGCATTTTAAGCTTAATAATATGTGTCCATTCTTTTGCACAGGATATTCATTTTTCACAGTTCAATGAATCGCCTTTAACATTAAATCCTGCGACAACAGGAGCTTTTAAAGGAGAGCAACGAGCTATAATGAATTATAAAAATCAGTGGACAAGTATTCCTGATGCTTATAAAACCGTTTCTGCTTCTTTTGACTCAAAAATATTAAAAAGAAAAATAAAAACAGGATATCTCGCAATGGGATTAGTGTTTTTTAATGACAAGGCAGGAGAAGCACAATTAAGCACAACACAGGCAAATCTGTCAATAGCTTATCATGCAACAATTAATAGTAATAATATCCTTACAGGTGCTATACAAGGCGGATTTTCACAAAAAAATATTGATATAAATTCCTTGGAATGGGATGAACAATGGGAACAGGGAATGGGATATAATTCTGATAAATCTTCGGGAGAAACAACAGACCTGAAAAATTTTTCTTACGGAGATTATTCAGCAGGACTATTATGGAGTTATTTTTCCGAAGAAGCATATATGACCTCTAACAATGCTTTAAAAGCAACATTTGGAATGGCTATGCTTCATATCAACGAGCCAAAATATTCTTTTTATGATATTAAAGAAGACAAATTAAATCCAAAATTTGCTATACATGGGAATGCTTTTATTGGAATAAGAAATACTAATCTTGCTATAATACCAAGTGCTTTATTTTTAAGACAAAAAAAACAACAGGAAATATCAATAGGTTCAATGTTTAGATATATGCTAAAAGAAGAATCTAAATATACCAAACTTGTAAACGGACTTGCCATATCTTTTGGCGGTCATTACAGATTAAAAGATGCTTTTATATTAGAATCTCAATTTGAAATAGCTAACTGGGCATTAGGTATTAGTTATGATATAAATACCTCTGACTTTAAAACAGCAAGCAATGGACGAGGCGGAATAGAATTAAGTTTACGTTATGTAAATCCAAATCCTTTTAGAAAAAACGAAAAATTCTATTAAAATAAATCCTAAATAAAAGAAATCATCAGGCATTCGTCAGTAGCCGAACTTGACTGCCTGATTGGGTTTTGGGTTTATGCCTTTGTGCCTTTTGGTTTTTTGTTTTATAGTTCTATAGTTCTATTGTTCAATTGTTCAATTGTTCTATTGTTCTATTGTTTAATTGCTAAATGCCTTTTGGCTTTTGAATTTTAAGTATTTTAGTCATTTTGAATTTTATATTGTATAATTTACCAGTAACTATTGAGACGATACCATTATTCTATATTATATTCTTTTATTTTTCTATAAAGAGTACGTTCTGATATACCAAGTTCTTTTGCTGCATTTTTTCTTTTACCTTTATGTTTTGCAAGAGCTTTTTTAATAAGTTCTATTTCCTTTTTTGAAATAGATAAAGATTCTTCAATAATCTCAGATTCCTGTATTGGTTCATTAATATCTTTATCAATTTGGATATTGTCTTCTTTGTTTACAAAAGTATTAGTGTTTTGTATATCTTGCTCAGATTGATTTATTTTTTCAATAATATTAGCATTATTTTCCTGAACTTTTGAAGGTATATTTTCGTATTCCAATATTTCCTTTACTAATTTTTTTAAGTCGGTAATATCTCTTCTCATATCAAAAAATACATTATAGAGCAGGTCTCTTTCAGAAAAGTTTTTATTAAAAGTTTTATTTCTATATATTACAGGTAGTTCATTATATTCGTTTTTAGGCAGATATTTTACAAGCGTTTCTGCTGTTATTAATCTGTTTTTTTCAAGTATAGAGATTTGTTCAGTAAGATTTTTTAATTGTCTGATATTACCGTTCCATCTATTTTTAGTAATAATGTTTTTAGCCTCATCATTTAGTTGTAAACTAGGTATTTTATACTTTTCAGCAAAGTCAGAGGCAAATTTTCTAAATAGCAAAACAATATCTTCTTTCCTGTCTCTTAAAGTAGGTATGTAGATAGGCACAATATTTAGTCGGTAGAACAGGTCTTCTCTAAATTTACCATCTTTCACAGCTTCAACAATATTTATATTTGAAGCAGCTACTACACGGACATCAGTTTTTATAACTTTGGATGAGCCAACTTTGATAAATTCTCCTGATTCTAATACTCTCAATAATCTTACCTGTGTTGACAGAGGCAATTCTGATATTTCATCAAGAAATATTGTGCCTTTGTCAGCTTGTTCAAAGTATCCTTTTCGTTCTCTGTCTGCACTTGTAAAAGAACCTTTTACATGACCAAACAGCTCTGAGTCAATTGTCCCTTCCGGTATTGCCCCGCAGTTAATAGCAATATATTCTTCATGTTTTCTGGAACTAAGGTTATGAATTATTTTTGGAAATGTATCTTTACCTGTTCCGCTTTCGCCTGTTATCAACACAGTTATGTCTGTAGGAGCAACCTGTCGGGCAATATCAATAGCTCTGTTCAATAATGGCGAGTTACCTATTATAGCAAAACGTTGTTTTATTGCTTGAATATCCATTTCTTAAAAGTTATAAAAGTTTATAAAAAAATAAGGTTATTTATTTTTTATAATATCATTTAATATATTATTAGCTAATCTGCTGGCACCAAACCGAAAATAATTTTTGTTTATCCATTTATCACCTAATACATTTTGGACTAACATAAAATAATTTAATGCCTGAGAAGAATTAGATACTCCTCCTGCTACTTTAATACCAACAATTTTTCCTGTTTTGTTATAAAAATCTTTAATAGTATCAATCATAACCAAAACTGCCTGTTCTGTTGCTGACACAGATATTTTACCTGTAGAAGTTTTTAAAAAGTCCGCTCCTGCATTAACAGCTATTTCGCTTGCTATTTTTATGTTTGTCAATGTTTCCAATTCACCTGTTTCAAGAATTACTTTGAGATGTACATCTTTACATAATTCTCTGATAGCAAATATTTCATCAAATACTACAGAATATTTTTTTTCAAGTAATTTTCCTCTTGATATCACCATATCAATTTCATCAGATCCCTGGTCAATAGCATATTTAATTTCAGCAAGTTTAACATGTAAAGGAGATTGTCCGCTTGGGAAAGCACCTGCAACAGATGCTACTTTTATGTCTGTATTTTTAAGATTTTCTTTTGCTATTTTAACAAAAGGAGGATATACACATACAGCAGCTACATTAGGAATATCAACACCTTTATCTTTATATGAACTAGCTGTCTTGCACAGATTAATAATTTTTTCGTCTGTATCAGAACCATTTAAAATCGTTAAATCAATCATACCAAGTATTGTTTTAAGCGACTCTGATAATGATTTGTTTTTTAAGCCCTGAGATGTTATTTTTAAAATTCTGCTTTCTATGTCATCATCATTTACATCAGAAATATTTTTAATGTTTATCATATTTTTATACTTTTAGTTTTATATCAAAAATTTTATCAAAATTAAAAATAATTAAGCTATAAATACAATTTTATTAAAAAAAAAATTAAACTGTCTATTATTCCTTATCTATAAACAATATTTTTTTTTAATTTCTAATTGACCTAATCGTTTACATTTTTAAATAAGTCAAAAGGTAAAAGTTTCCAGTTTCTAATTTCTAATTTATTTTTCTAATTTATTAAGCAATTTTAGTTCAGGGATTATCATCACAGAGACAATTGATACAGAAATAATATCAGCTATAGGGAATGAATACCATATTCCATCAAGTCCCAAAAATGCAGACATTATCAAGACCAAAGGTATTATTAAAATTATTGGTCTTAATAAGGAGAGGAATAATGCAGGCAGAGCTTTACCTAATGCCTGATAGTAAGAAGATCCGATAACATTAAATCCTATAATAGGTATTGCGAGTATGATTATTCTTAAAGCATTTATACTTTCTCTTATTAAAACAGGGTCAGTAGTAAATAAAGATATTATTTGTTTAGCAAAAATCATAGTGATAGTAAATCCCGTTAGTCCTATAATAAGAGTAGTTATGTTTGATTTTTTAAATATTTCTCTTACTCTTTTATAATCTTTTGCTCCGTAATTAAATCCGGAGATAGGTAAAAATCCTTGGGCAATTCCCAGCATTGGTATAAAAAGGAATCTTAATATACGGATTACAATTCCAAATACAGCAACAGAGAGTTCTCCACCATATATTATAAGAGTATGATTTAATACTATTATCATAATACTTCCGGACCCTTGTCTGACAAAAGAAGATATTCCAATAGCAAAAATTTCTTTTACAATTGGTTTTCTTGGTTTTATATATTTTTTGTTTATTTTTATTTTAATTACACCTTTTCCCTTTATAAAAAAGTGTATTATATAAAAAAATGTAATAAATTGTGATATGACAGACGCTGTAGCAGCTCCTTTGATTCCCATGTTAAAGCCAAATATAAAAATAGGGTCTAATATAATATTTGTAAGGGCAGAAATCAGCATACTAATCATTGCTACTTTTGCATTTCCTTGTGAACGGATAACATTATTAGACATCATTGCAAAACTTACAAGAGGTGTTCCTATCAAAATAATAGAGAGATAGTCCTTTGCGTATTGTATGATTCCTCCTTTTGCACCAAATAATAAAAGCACTGGTTTCATAAAGACATATCCTATAATTGACATAGTAAAACTTATAATGACAGTAAGGATAATCATATTTCCAAATGTTATGTTTGCTTTCTCATTATTTTTTGCTCCCAAATTTCTTGAGATAATAGATGCTCCTCCTATTCCTATAGCCATACCTATAGCTGTCATTAACATTTGAATTGGCATAACAATGGTAATTCCTGCAATACCTAATGCTCCAACACCACGTCCTATAAAGATAGCATCTACTACATTATAAAGTCCCATAGCAAACATACCGACTGTTGCAGGAAGAGAGAGTTTTATAAGTAATTTGCTGATTTTTTCTTTACCTAATCTTTCTGTTTTATCCATCCCTGATATATATTTTTAAATATGATGCAAAAGTATTATAAAAAACGATATAATTAAGCAAACAAGTGGTTGGAACAAGTGGTCACAATTTGTTTTTGTGGAGAAAATTTATGGAGATATTTATTTTTCCCTAATGATTAGAAAGATATCTTCACTGTCCTTTTTCATTAGATATTTTTCGCGGGCAAATTTTATAAGATTAGAAGTGTCTGTCAGGAGTTCTTGTGTAGAAATGCTGTCTTTTTGTATTTCTTTTGTATAATATTCTTTATCATGTTTTATCTGCTTAAGATTTTTTCTTAATTTTATTTGTGAAATTATATTATTTTTATCAAAAAAGAGTAACCATATAATAAATGCTAATGTTATTAATACGTATTTGTTTTTTAATATTTGTATTATCTTTTTAAACATTTTTTTTATTTTCAGGTATTTAGTTTATCCTTTTTTAATGAACATTTAGTCCGTGTATTATATATATTAGATGTTCAAGTGTCTTAAATATTTCGTTTAAATATTCTTCAACAGCTTTTACACTTCCGGGAAGTGTAAAAATAATGCTGTTATCTAATGTGCCTGCTATTCCACGACTCAATAAAGCATTGGGATTTTCCTGCCCGAATTTTAATCGTATCATTTCCATTATTCCGGGTATTTCTTTATCAAGCATTGGTTTTACTACATCGGGTGTAATATCTTTTGGACCAAGTCCTGTGCCTCCGGTAGTAAAAATAATATCTGTATTTTTTTGTTTTGCATCTTCTATAGTGGCTTTTAAAATTTTTGTGTCATCAGGAATAATTTTATAGTCAATATTATATTTCCATTTTTTATTTAGACAAAAAACTTTTGTGAGTTCAATAATTTTTTTACCACTTTTATCTTCATATATTTTTTTACTGGCTCTGTCGCTTAATGTAATTATATTAATATTAAAAATTTTAGGATAAAAATTTATTTCATCTCCCGGTTTTATTACTCCTGTTTTTATAACCTTACAGAAAATACCTTGTCTTGGCATAATATAATGACCCGGTAGTTCAAATTTATCGTGAAAAGGTTTTCCTAATTGAATAATTTCTAATTCAGCAGTACCTATTTTAAAACTATCTAAAATTGATACTTTTATATTTCCCATCTTGTCAGCAGTAATATTTTCAGAAAATTCGCCATAGTTAAAAGTTCTTCCTTTTGTAATTTTTTGGAAAACATCAATATGGTGTTTTGCCAAAATACTTACCTGACGAGGCCATGAACCAAAGTGAAAATCGTCTTTTATGCCATTTTTATTAACTATTATTTCCCGGACAGGATATTTTATTCCTTTTGTTTTTGAAATATTTACAGAGAGTACTTTCATTTATTTATATTTTCGTAATTGGTTGATTTTCAATCACTTCGGGTTTTTAGCATTTAGCTTTTGGCTTTTAGATTTTAAATTTTGTTGTTTAATCTTTATTTTCATACTATTGTTGTGTGAAACTTGTTCCTCATGGATGTTTCATCTGTTTATATTTTTAACAAGTTCAATGTTCAAAATATGAAGTTCATAATCCGTAATTTGTAATCCGTAATTCATAATTCATAATTTAATAACTGTCTTTGGTCATGAATATTTGAGTTTTAATTAATCAAATTTCCTTTTAAGTAATTCATTAAATCTTTTTACAGGTTCTGATTCGTTATTCCATTTATATTTTTTTATTAGTGTGTTAATATGATTATTGGTTTCTTTATGACTTTTACAGTCGTTTAATTTGTTAACAGTTTTATTATATTCTTGCATATTACCATTAAAAAGTTCTTTGATAAAAAGAAACTTTTCGTTTATACCAATAACTGCTTTTAAATCTGTAATATGATTGTGTTGCATTTTAGAACCAATACTTTTGTCTGTTTTTGTTTGAGCAATTTTTTCGTTAATTGATTCTTTTTTATCCTTAAATTTATCAGCTATAATTGTTTTTGTTATATGACTTATTTTTTCTTTTTTTATTTTGTTATTATCAATCCTAACAGTTTCTTTTTTAGTATGTTTATAAAAAGCAACTTGTTCTTCTATCTTTATATTCTTATTTAAAACAGGAGTTTCACAATTGTTTATTTTATTAAGTTCATAATATTTTTCATATAACTGACGAATATTTGACAGCATAATGTCAAGGTCAATTTGTGAAATTTTATTTTGATATCTGTTTATAGTTTCACTTTGTTCATTAATAATGTTAAGCATTTGAACAATTTGCTCTTTAATGATATTTTTCATATGTTTATATTTTCGTAATTAGCTGATTATTAGTTGTTTAAATTTTA
>CAZZDX010000147.1:0-7651 GCA_964653185.1 uncultured Bacteroidales bacterium | reverse complement strand
TATATACACCACAAAATATGGTTTACAAAAAATAAGGTGTGAACGGTTACAAAAAAGATATATAAATGACTGAAATCTGTGCTAAAATTTATCCTTTTAAAGCTTCAGCACCGCTGACAATTTCAAGCATTTCTGTAGTAATAGCAGATTGGCGGGCTTTGTTATATGATAGTTTAAGATCTTTTAACATTTCTGTTGCATTATCAGTAGCTATATGCATAGCAGTCATCCTTGCACCTTGTTCCGAAGCATTGGAATCTAATAATGCTTTATAAAACTGTATCTTTAAAACTCTTGGTATTAACTCATTAATAATTCTTTCTTTATTTGGCTCAAAGATAAAATCTGTTGGAATTTTACTTTTTTCTGAAATTTGTGTATGTTCAAATATAACAGGTAAAAATTGTTCTGTTGTTAATACTTGCTTTGCTGCATTCTTAAATTCATTATAAATAATTTCAACTCTATCATACTCTTTATTAACAAAAGATTTCATAATTTTTTCAGCAACAGGCACAACATTATCAAATGTTAATGAATCAAACAATTGGTCATAAGTTCCAACAACATTATATCCTTTTTTTGTATAGAAATCAGAGACCTTTTTGCCAATACAAATTAAACTCAAATCACCCTGTGTTTTATCTGCCTGTTTAGAATATCTATCTCTTATAAGATTATTGGCAGCTTTTATAATATTAGAATTAAAAGCGCCACATAATCCTTTGTTTGAAGCAATAACAACTAATAATATTTTTTTTTCTTCTCTTATCTTTAAATATACATTTTTGTGAGAATATTCTAAACATTTTTCATCTTTAATTATATTACTCATAACTTCGTTTAGCTTAAAAGCATAAGGACGGAGCTTTAAGATAGTAACCTGAGCTTTCCTTAACTTGGATGCTGCCACCATTTTCATTGCTCTGGTTATCTGCTGTGTTGATTTTACAGATGTTATTCTTATCCTAACTTCTTTTAAATTAGCCATTTTATATATTAATTGTCATTGATTGTCATTAGTTGTCATTAGTTGTCATTGATTGTCATTGATTGTCATTAATTGTCATTAATTGTCATTAGTTGTCATTAAATAGTCATTAATTGTCATTAATTGTCATTAGTTGTCATTAAATAGTCATTAATTGTCATTAATTGTCATTAGTTGTCATTAGTTGTCATTAAATAGTCAATAAGCAACTAAATGACAGTGAAGTCAAAACTTGTGCTGAACTTGTTTCAGTATGACCACAAATAACAGTGAGTAAAGCGAACAAATGACGGCGAAGCCAAATGACCATAAATGACAGTGAGCAAAGCAAACAAATGACAGCGAAGCCACTTGTATTGAGCAAAACCGAAATAAATGACAAGGTATATTTTTTATTCTGCTATACTAACTGATATTTCTTTAGCGGTCTTTTTCATAATCTCTATTGCTTGTTCTGTAAGTTTTCCTTGTTTCAATGTTTCAAGCACATCCTGATGATTTAATTCAAGATAATTTATATATTCTTTTTCAAATTCCTGAATTTTTTTTACTGGCACACTTCCCAATAAATCTTCTGTTCCGCAAAAAATAATTGCTATTTGTTTTTCTACAGGCATAGGAACATATTGTAATTGTTTAAGAATTTCTACATTTCTATTTCCTTTATTAATGACATCCAATGTAGCAGCATCCATATCAGATCCGAATTTCGCAAAAGCTTCAAGTTCACGATATTGTGCCTGATCCAACTTTAAAGTTCCTGCAACCTTTTTCATTGACTTTATCTGAGCATTTCCTCCAACTCTTGATACAGATATACCAACATTAATTGCCGGACGAATTCCTCTGTTAAAAAGGTCTTTTTCCAAAAAAATTTGTCCATCAGTAATAGAAATCACATTTGTCGGTATATAAGCAGAAACATCGCCTGCCTGTGTTTCAATAATAGGTAAAGCAGTTAAAGAGCCACCACCTTTTACCATTGGCTTTATAACTTCAGGCAAATCATTCATTTGTGAAGCAACGGCATCAGAATTTATAATCTTTGCAGCTCTTTCAAGCAATCTTGAATGCAAATAAAATATATCTCCGGGATATGCTTCCCGTCCCGGTGGTCGTCTTAACAATAATGATACTTCCCTGTAAGCAGTTGCCTGTTTTGAAAGGTCATCATAAATAATTAAAGCAGGTCGTCCTGTATCTCTAAAATATTCTCCAATAGCAGCACCGGCAAAAGGAGCATAAAACAGCATAGCAGCAGGATCAGCAGCTGTTGCCATTACGATAATTGTATATTTCATAGCCCCTTTCTCTTCTAATACCTTTGCTATGCTGGCTACAGAAGACCCTTTTTGACCTATTGCAACATAGATACAATATACAGGTTTACCATTTTCGTAATTTTCTTTCTGGTTAATAATTGTATCAATAGCAATTGCTGTCTTGCCTGTCTGTCTGTCACCAATTATCAGTTCTCTTTGACCTCTTCCAATAGGAATCATTGCATCAATAGGTTTAATGCCTGTTTGTAAAGGTTCGTTAACCGGCTGACGAAAAATAACGCCAGGAGCTTTTCTTTCCAAAGGCATTCTATAAGTTTTACCTTTTATTTCTCCTTTTCCATCAAGTGGTTCTCCTAATGTGTTAATGACTCGTCCTAACAATCCTTCTCCTACATCAATAGATGCAATTTTTCCTGTTCTTTTTACCAAATCCCCTTCTCTTCCAGTTTTTGCCTCTCCAAGTAACACAACGCCCACATTATCTTCTTCAAGATTTAATGTAATAGCTTTTAATCCTGTATTCTCAAATTCCACAATCTCACCTGCCTGAACATTGGTTAAGCCATATATACGGGCAATACCATCACCTATTTGTAATACGGTGCCAACTTCTTCCAATTCAGATTCTGACTTAAATCCTGACAATTGTTGTCGTAATATTGCCGATACCTCAGCTGGTTTAATTCCTGCCATCTTATACTTTTTTTGTTTCCAAATTTAATTTGTTTTTTTGCCAAAATTATAACTTTTTTTTAATCTTTCTTCATAATTAATTTATAAATTTTTACACAGATTTTTATATCATCTATAATAAATTTATTTTTTGTAAGTTTGTAATTATAAATATTAATTTTTATGAAATTAAAAATAACGATTTTATTCTTTGTATTTTCCTTTTTAATCTTATCTAAAATTTTTGCTCAAAGCATAACAAAAGATTCCTGTATCTTTACTCCAATGTTCACTTTTTCGTATTCATATCAGATTCCAGGTGCTAATCTTGCAGACAGATTTGGCAATAATTCTAATATTGGGCTTAACTTTTTAATAAAAACAAACAAAAACTGGATAATAGGAGTTGATTTTAATTATCTCTTTGGTGGTAAAATAAAAGAAAACAACATTTTTGATTCTATCTCAACAACGAGTGGAGAAATAATTGACGGAAACGGTATGATTGCAGATATAAAATTATATGAAAGAGGTTTTTATACTTCCGCTAAATTTGGCAAAATATTTCCTGTATTAGGTTCAAATAAAAATTCAGGAATAATGCTTATTGGTAGTGTTGGACTATTACAACATAAAATAAGGATAGAAGTTACAGACAATGTGGCACCACATCTAAAAAATGATTACAAAAAGGGCTATGACCGACTTACCAATGGTCTTGGAATAAGCGAATTTATAGGATATATATATTTAGGAAACAGCAGAATAGCAAACTTTTTTGCCGGAATTGAGTTTACACAGGCATGGACACAATGCAGAAGGGACTTTAACTTTGATACAATGCAAAAAGATACTTCTAAACGTTTAGACCTGCTCTATGGTATTAAAGTGGGCTGGATAATACCTTTATATAAAAGACAGGTAAATGAATTTTATTACTACTAAATTTGTTGGAGTTTATTTATAAATTTAGAATTCATAAATTTTCATAAAATTTCTTGTATTTTTGTAATATTTTTAAAAAAAATTAACTATTTTTTCCTAATTTTAGATTTCTTAAAATTCAATAAAAAAATATATTATTTTTGAACATTTTCTTTATCAATAACGAAAAATCCCGAAAGGGATTTAATTTTAATAACCACAGGTGCAACCTGTGGTATTTAACTAATCATATCAACATCAATCCTGAAAGGATTGAATAGAAAAACAATTTTTATGCCAGTTTTATTCAACCCTTTCAGGGTTGTAACATAATTTATTATTCCTTTAACTCCGCATTGCATACGGAGTTATTAATATTTTTCCCCTTCGGGGAAATTATCTTTAATAAAAAAAATATTTTCCAAATAATTACTTTTAATAACTCTAAATATAAAATGAGTAGTTTTATTTTGATATATTATATAATCACTTGATATTCTAATTGTTATCAGGCAACTGCCTGATTGATTTTTGTTTTTCGCAATTTTTAAGAATTCTAAAATTCAAATTTTTTTGTCTTGCCTGCGGCAGGCAGGTTGGGTGGAGATATGGATATTTTATGACTTTTGTTAAAAACGTTTTTAATGTTAAAAAAATTTCGAAAACCAACACGCCCTACGGGACGTGTTGGTAAAGGGTCAAAGTGTCAAATTATCAAAGTGTCTTTAATCCTTAATACAGCGAACAGAGAAGCCGAATGCACGGTCGTAACTATTCACAGTCGCATAGCCGCTGGAGAAGTAGAGGTAGCGGGCGTTGATGCCAGCAACCGTAGAACTCCAACAGTAGCCGCCGCTACCCGCATTGCTAAGCGCGCCATCGCCGTCGTTACGGTAACCGGCTACAACAAGTTTCAAAGGACTGGCATAAGCACCATTGTAATCGTTTGTGCCCCAACTTGTTCGCTCTGTTTCCAACTCTGCTTCTGTTGGTATTCGCCAACCGCTTGGACAAGGATTGTTTATTCCTGATACACCCTGCCATAAATTATTGTTTTGAGGATCACGCCAGTCCCAAGGATCATTTGGCTCTAAAATAAAATTACTATGACCAGGAACATCTGTTGATGAATTTGTTGATGTGGTGCCATGGTCAGGTGTTCCTGTTGTAGAGTTTGTCCATGTAATACCTTGATGGTCATCATCAAGTCGTCCCCACTGAAACAAATCACCATAAGCATTTTCATCATTATAAGCAGTAGCTATCTGTGAAGCACCAAGATTCCTGTCAAGCCAGCATTCGCTATTATGTGATACAGTTCCGTAAGTAACTGAAGAACCTCTGTAAGTAAAAGTAACAGTAGAAGTGCCACAGGTGAAAGTGCCTGTAGTATCTATCGTAAACGTAATACTATCAATCTCTGCCAATGGATAAGTTATTGTTGAACCATCGGTCTTGTGAACATTTATTTCCTGTGAAAATAAAAAACAGGAAACAAAAAGCATTAATGTTAAAAGACATAATTTTTTCATAATTTTTTTCTTTTTTTAGTTTAAATAAATAATTTTGTTTGTAAATAATTTCCCATCATATTTTACCTTACAGATATATATACCATCAGGCACTTTATTGCCTGTGTTGTTTTTGCTATCCCAGGATATCTTGTGTAATCCTTTATCCTGTATGCCTGAATAAAGGGTTCGGACAAATTTTCCGTTAATATCAAAAATTTTAATATCAATATTTCCATTATCAGGCATTTCATACTTAATTGTTGTTGAATTGCTGAATGGATTGGGATAACTTTTCAGAATACTAAAATTGTTCATTATTGTATGAAATTGTTCCGGATTATCCGTAATAAGATTGCTGAAAGTAAGTTTTCGGATATCCTCAATGTTATACAGTTCATAGCTGCCATCAGTTTTGTTCACTTTCATATATACTGTTTGTGAAAAACTGATTATATAAGTAAAAATTAATAACGCTGTTAATGGAATTTTCATATTATATCCTTTTTTTTAATTGTTTTATTGTCATCTTTCATCAGGCAGTCATGTTCGGCTATTGACGAATGCCTGATTGTTCATGAAAATTAATTTTTGATGATGCAAATATTTCAACAAATTTAAAAATAAATTTTTAAATGACAATAGACAAAAGTATAATTTTTTTTTATCTCTACATGTAATAATTTATTATACACAATAAATAAAATCCTGCGAAGTTATATTTTTTATTTATTTTTGGACATAAATAAATAAAAAATTAGCAAGTTTAAATAGAATGCTGATAAACACTGATTGCTTATGATATTTTATGATTTAATTTTGGTTAAGATATTGTATCGTCTCAATAATTACTGGTAAATTATACAATATAAAATCCAATCAGGCAGTCAAGTTCGGCTACTGACGAATGCCTGATGGAATTGGGGTTCAGGCAGTCGCCTGATTCAGTGCTTGTTTCAGTATTAAAAAATTTTCTATATTTTTTTGGATAATAATATAACTTAATATGGCTTATTTATACAATATTATAATAAAATTATATTATTTCGGCATTGTTATTACGGGTTTATTCAACAAAAAATCTCGTTTGTGGATTTTCGGAAGAAAAAATTTATTTCAAAAAATAAAATCTGCTGTTAAAAATAATAATGAAAAAATTGTTTGGTTCCACTGTGCTTCATTAGGCGAATTTGAACAAGGACGACCAATAATTGAACTGTTTAAACAAAATTATCTTGAATATAAAATTGTATTAACATTCTTTTCTCCTTCAGGATATGAAATAAGAAAAAACTACAAAAATGCTGATTATATCTTTTATCTTCCCATTGACACAAAAGCTAAAGCTACAAAATTTATAGAACTTGTTGAGCCAAAAATAGTATTCTTCATTAAATATGAATTTTGGTTTAATTATTTGAATATACTTTATAAAAAAAATATACCCGTATTTATTGTATCTGCCATTTTTCGTCCGGAGCAATATTTCTTTAAATGGTATGGACTATGGTTTAGAAAACAATTGTATAATATAACTCATTTTTTTGTCCAAAACACAGAATCCGAAAAACTGTTGAATTCTATTAAAATCAACAATGTATCTGTAACAGGCGATACACGTTTTGACCGTGTCTTTGCTATTTCCAAACAAAAAAAATCATTTCCTTTAATAGAACTATTTAAACAGGATAAGAATTTATTTGTAGCAGGTAGCACATGGCCAAAAGATGAAGACCTTTTATCTGTTTTTATTAATAATAATATATCTGATAATTTAAAATTTTTAATTGCTCCGCACGAGATAAATAAAGAACATATAAATGAGATAATAAATAAATTTAAAGTAAAAACACTTAAACTATCAGAAGCAACACAAGATAATATTAATACAATAAATGTTTTGATAATAGATTCTATAGGAATACTCTCTCATCTTTATCAATATGCTACAATAACATATATAGGCGGAGGTTTTGGCAAAGGAATTCATAATATATTAGAGCCGGCAAGTTTTGAAAATCCTATCATCTTTGGACCTAATTATAATAAATTTCAGGAAGCAAAGGACTTAATAAAATTAGAAGGTGCCTTTTGTGTAACAAACAGCAATAAGCTCATTAGTAAAACCAAAGAGCTATTAGATGACAGTAATTTCCTGGCACAGACATCAAAAATATCTAAAAATTATATTGAAAATAAAAAAGGAGCAACAGAAAATATATTGAGAAGTATTGAAAAACACGTTAAATTGCTAAATGGCTAAACTGTTA
>CAZZDX010000146.1:0-7660 GCA_964653185.1 uncultured Bacteroidales bacterium | reverse complement strand
TTAATTGTTACCGGTATGAAATTATTTGAGTTATCAGCATAAATTGCATAATACAGGTTTTGAAAAGTATTTGGTATCAGAGCATCTTCGGGGCAGGGTAACATTAATGAAGAGCAGGAAGGTCCCACAAAGTAACTTGCATCATAACTAACTATTCCTCTCCCTCTGCTGTGACCTGAAAAATTATGATTTGTATTTTTAAATGTATTACCATATATTCTTATTCCATCAACGTCATATAATCCAATAAATTTATAAGGCGGGTTTGATATATCTATATAATCATCAGTAGTTTCAAATGTGCAGTTTTTTATATAACCTGCATTAGACATTGGTGCTCCTGTAAAAGGATGAGAATTATGATAAGAAAAAAATTCTATTGCTTTTTTATTGTTAACAAAATTAGCATCTTTTGCACAAATAATACCGCCTGTGTTGTATTCAAAGAGTATATTTCCATTAGCATCTCTTTGGCCTGTAGTAATGCCATAAAGAGCGTTTTCAATAGTAGCGCCATTTTTTAAAACTACTTTTCCCTGAGCACCGGGTGTAAATTGCGATTCATAACTGTTGCCCCAGACCTCTATGCCTTGCCACATATCTCCACAAATATTCGTTAATGTTCCATTATCAACTACTAATTTTGCACCAGGTTCTATAATTATTTTGGCTTCTTTAATAAAACCAACTTTTTCCATAATTGTTAAAGTATTACCTGCTTTAATTATAACATCACTATTAATATACCTATAATTATTCCACCATTCATCTTGAGTGATTTCTATTGGGGTGGCAGAATAAACAAAATTATCACAATTACAGGTACAATAATAATTTGCATCATAAGGACCTAATATAGGGTCAGAGTCATCGCAATCTTCTTGATTTGGGTCACCTGGACAGTCAGCAGGTTTTGGACCAATACCCCACCAATAATAACCGTCACCATCTTCATCACCCCATAATACTTCATATGTAGTAATATTGTCAGTTGGATTTAATAATGCTCTTATTAGTTTTAAATGATTTTGCCCCGGTAATGTTTCTGCGGTAACTAAATATACATATCCATTCTGTCCAAAGGTTGGACTTACACTATTTTTAAAAATCCAACAAGTTTTACCAACTAATGGACTATTAGCATCTACTATTATATCCGGATCCCATCCAGTACCAGATTGAATAATATCACCAGCATGAATTTTTCCAAATCCAATTAAAGCCATAGTATGAGCATTTGGAGTTATCATTGATGCCATTAAAGGACCATAATTTATGATAGATTCTTTTACTAAATCAAAATTAGTTTCAGAAATATCTAAAATATCTAAGATTTTTACTAAATGAGAAGGGTCTGTGCAATGAGAGGGGTCATCACATGTTAATTCAGATTGTGCCCAAGGAAAACAAATCTCCTCAACTATACCATTATTTTTAATAAAAAGTAAGGCATTCTCCGAAGAACCACCACTACAACCAGAATAACCATCACAAGATAAAATATGCTGTTCAGATAAATTTAAATCGATATGTTGATTATAATAAATATTAAATACCCCCTCAAGAGCAGCAATAGGTCCATAAATATAGCAAGTAGATGGGCAAGGACACCAAATTTGCTGGTCTTTTACAGATGTTAGCCAGCCATTTCTAGTTTCATGTATTTCCTGCCACCAATCAGGATCTCCATCCCAATAGGGAGAATTTAAATTATTTGCACTATGTCTTGTTCTCCAATCAAATGATTCTACTATGATAGTAGATTGTTTTTCTTTTGCAATTGTTTCTAATTCTGAAAAAAATGTAAATATTCCACCATTGTAATATTCAAATCCTTGTATATTATACTTTTCGCCAAAAATTAGTTTTTTTGTTGAGTAAGGTAACTGGGAATATATTGTTTTTCCTGCAAACCATAACATTCCTCTTTTGTGTATATTATTTTTAATATTATTTATTTTTATTGAATCTGTTGAATTTTTATATTTTATTTTTAGATAATCTAAATTTATATTAGGTTCGTCTTTTGTATTAAAATTAAATATTGTTAAATTAGCATCTACAATTTCAATTTTTAAATATAATGGCATTGTTGTGCTTAAATATTTTGTTTCCTCTCCTTGAGAATAAAAATTAAAAGTATCCGTTGAATTAATCATATGATGAGATTCGAAAATCAAATATTCTTCGCCTATATCTGTTTGTAAAATAATTCTAATTAAACTGGAATCACTTATAAGTTCTGCATAACCGCTTATCCAAAGCCCATATATTGACTCTTTTTCAGTAAAATGATATAATATTGTGTCTTTATTTATTAATTTATTTATTTGATACTCTTTAGCGTTTATTCTAAATGAAAAAATTATTATTAGAATAAATAAAAATGTAATTTCTTTTTTCATATTAAAAATTATTTAATTATTATTAATTTATTTCTATATATAATAAAATTTCGTTTATCTTTAATATTATAAAAATATATCCCATTTGATATATTAGATAATTCAAAAGATGTTGAATTAATTATTTTCTTTTTACAAATAATTTCCCCATAATAATTATAAAGTTCAAAAGTATAAGGCCTATTTTGTTGGTTATTAAAAAGAATATTTATGGTTTGTGTAGCAGGATTAGGATAGATAATAAAAGAAGAATTAACAAAAATATTTTCAATTACATCATAAGTATTATAATAACATTCATTATAAGATGAATCAATATAGGAAAGAGTATCGTTTTCATAAAAACATAATAACACAAAATCACTACCGGTTATTAGTGAATAACCACTATAAATTACTCCCTCTGTACTCCCAATTCCTTCTATCCATTTTTCTGTAATATAGGGGGCATCTGGACAAGATAAATTAATCACTTTTCTATAATAATTATTTATTTCAATAGAATCAAATCCATTAACTACTAAACACCCCGGAGGTTCAAGATTAGGTTTATAATAATAAAACGTATCATTAATATTTACTTGAAAATCATAAATTATTTCTTCTTCATTTTCTTCTATATATTTATAATAAACTTTCTTAGTTGAATCTTCTCTGATAAATCCATTAAGTTCCCAATTATTATGAAATTCATCTTCTGCTTTTAAAACTTTCTTATACATAGTATCATTAATAATAGTATCACCTTGAAATTTAATAAAATGTGTACTTTTATAATAAGGATTAGCTCCATTAATCAATAATACACTCCACATTTTATTCGTATCAACAAGAGTATGATTTTGTGCAAAACAAAACTGCACAATTACAGCAAAAATGAGAGTTAAAAGTATTTTTGTTTTCATAGTTTTATGTTTTTAAATGTTTCTACAATATGATAAAAAAATGTAAATGTAATAAAAAAAATTGGTTTTAGGCAAAAAAAATATTAAATTTTAAATCATTTTCAGTAACAGTAGCATTATTTATGTTTTTTAAAGTAGAGACACGCCCAGGCGTGTCTCTACTGAAATTATTATTATCAGGCAACTGCCTGACCGTTAATTGTTACCGGTATAAAATTATTTGTATGAGCAGCATAAATTGCATAATACAGGTTTTGATATTTCAAATTTTCAATTATTGAACGGGCGGAGTTACAAACTCCGCCCAGCAGGGAAACATTAATGAAGAGCAGGAAGGTTTTGCTGTATAACTTGCATCGTAGCTTATTATTCCATTACCTCTGTAATAAACAGAAAAATCAGGATTTGTATTTTTAAATGTATTACCATTTATTCTTATTCCATCAACATCAGATAATACAATAAAATCCCAAGGTGGATTAGTTATGTCTATATAATCCTCTGTTGTTTCAAAGGTGCAGTTTGTTATATAACTAATATTAATCTTTGGTTTATCTGTATTAGGGATAAAATTATGATAAAAGCCAATCCATATACCATTTTTATTATTTCTGAATATAGCGTTATTTGCTCGTATTATCCCGCCTGTATAATCATGTGTATTATCAGCAGTTTTACCAGCTTTAATAGCTGTAAAATATACATTTTCTATTACAGATCCATTTTCTATTTCAACAATGCCTTGATATTCATTACCATAGGGTAACTGTGATTTTGATGAAGTGCCCCAGACCTCTATGCCTTGCCAGAATTTATCGCATACAGACAAACTGGTTATTTGTGTATTATTTAAAACTAACTTTGCTCCCGGTTCTACTATTATTTTTGCTTTTTCTTCAAATTCAAGATAGGAATTATTTATAGTTAATTCTGTACCACTTTGAATAACCAAATTTTTTCTGAATTTAAAATTTTCATTATTCCAAGTATCATTTATATCTACAATTGTTTTATCAGGATGAGTATAATAAACGAGGGTACCACATTCAATAGTATAACAATTATCGTGTAGTATATTTAAAACAGGATTTATTCCTACATTATATCCTTGCTGTAATTCAATTTTACTAAGGTCTGAAATATTAGCTCCTTCTTCTATACAAATATAGCCATTTGGTTCTACTATTATTTTTGCATCACCTTCAACAGTTACATTTGCTCCATTTTGTATATATAAGCTACCACCTGATTTGATTATTATATTGGAATTGCTATTTATAACAAGGTTTCCATTTATTCCTATTTGTAACAAGGATAGTGAATTTATTTCAAGGTTAGCAGAAGTAGATGTTCCTCCTAATGTTAATGTTCCATTATTTACTTCTATATCTGCACCACCACAAGTAAACATTGTCCCTGATGATGCATTGATTTCATAGTATGGAAAACCCCCGTAAACTAATGAAGGATTTATATTAAAATATACCGTAGTAGGAAATGGTGCATTATCACCCAACCAGAGATCATCTGTTATGTATCTTTTTGTATAAGAATAAAAATAGATATTTTTATAGATATTTCTTGCATGACCAAATAAGTTTATTTTATAATTATCTGTATATGTATGAGTTAAAAAACCTAATTCTCCATCAATATCATCTGTAAATATTTCATAAATATCATCTGATGACAGACATGCATTTCCAAAATGATTATTATAACGATTAACGTCATATAAAACTCTATTCTCAGCAAAACATCTTGATATTTTACTTCTCAAAGCACAATTACTTACACCAACTACCTCATCAAGTAAATATTCATAATATTCTCCTATATGTTTAATTTTACCCGTTGCCCCTGAATGATTGAGTATAGGTTGTATGATTTGGCTAAAACTTAGTTCTATATTATCTTCAGTATTCCAGTTATTAATATCATTATATGCGTGTATTGATGGTGACGAGCCAGGTATGTTTCCTGATAATCCTTTATCATGTCCATCCCATAAATCATATATTGCACAAGCAATATAATATTCCGCCCATAGACCAGTATTTATATTATTACCAAAATTAATTCTTCGTTCGAAAAGTGGCCATGTTCCTCCTCCTTTATTAAAACCATATTCTCCGTCTTCATTTCTCCAGTATGCATCAAGTATCATTTGCATAGCATCAGCCCAGCCTTCACACCAGGCAAGGCGTGAAGTATTTTCGCTCCCCCATGTATGTGAACAATCACCAGTTTCACACCACATTGCTATCCAGTTTCTGTTCTGTAATTCCCACATTATATAATGTCCAAATTCATGGTAAACTGTGTTTTCATGATCACCATCAATATCTTCTAAATGAATAGAAGGGTCTTCAAGTGGCATAGAAACACCTAAAACACCATCACCAATAAAATAACTTTTTGGTCTAAATATTTTAATTTCTAATTTACCCATAAAACTGCTATAGCTACTACGAAAATATCTCATAGCATTTCTTGCCCAGTGTACAACTCTAAAAGCATCATGATTTCTCTTAACATCACCTAACTGAATATCCTTATATGATTTGGAATAACTACCTAAATCTATTTTTTGTTCATAAATATTTTCCCAAAAATTATTTTGTTTGCATTTAATTTTATAATCGCTTATATCTTTTGTTTTTGATTTGAATTGGAGTATTAGTTCTATTTGTCCTCCTTCAAAAGTTTGCCATTTACTATATGATAAATCAAAATATCCATTATTATCAGTATAACCTTCAGCAAAAACTTCATTCCATGCAAGATCTTCTTCTAATAATTTTACTCTTATACCTCCTAAATATATCTTTTTCCATTGACCAATGTCATTTTGTATATAAGTGTATAATCGGCCTCTGACTCTACCTTTATATGTACTATGAGTAGTTGAATCTGTCCCGTCACCAACATTCAGGGCATACCATTCAATTGAATCAGGGTGCATTGCCTTCATAGGAATAAAATAAGCGAGTCCTTCCACTCGCTTATAAGTCCAGTCTTCCTGCCATTCATATTGAATTGTGTCGACCTCTGTTAAATTTGAAACAGAAATTGAACTTTTTGAAATGCTGATGCGAGTTGTATCAATATTACTTGCTTTATCTAACCACATTCGGGGTATATTATAAAAATCAGCATTACTCCATACTTCAACAGTATTATATGGCGTAAAATAAACTTTACCTTCTGCTGATATTTTTTGTATATTATTAACATTATTTTCAACTTCAACATTTTGGGTAAATTTAATAGTTTGAGGGAAAAAAGGTAAAATAGCAGTATTATATGTTATGTTAAAACTAATAATAGTAGAATCACCTTTATTAAAAGATTGACCAGTTTTATCAGCTACCATTTGATAATTCCATCTTGATGGTAGTTTAATAACAGGATTGGAAATAAAGCGAAACTGACGTTTTACATAGCATTTAACATTTATAGTTATAGTACCTAAAACATCAGTTGCTTCATAAGATATTATTTCACCGTGAATAGCATTCGTTTCACTTGCATAAAGTTTAGCACTAAAACATGCAATAAGTAATAGTGCAATAAAGCTAAGTTTTTTCATAATTAAAAGTTTTAATTGTTTATATAATAATTTAATAATTCCCAAACTTTTCCATCATATTTTTCTTTTTTTATAATACCAATATTTTTTTTAAAATAACAACGTTCAAGGCTTGAACTATCTTGAGTTAGAATTGTAAAAACTTTCACTTCTTTATACCATTTATTAATAATAAATAAAGAATCATAATAAATTTCATATAATAATTCATCAAATTTATAGCCAACTTGTTTTTGGCTAATAAATCTTAACCAACCTGTTTCTGAATATTCACAGAATCCTTCGCTTTCTAATAACCAAGCGCTTCCGCCCCCAAATAAAGTATCGTTATAATAAGAGGTTACAATATTTTGTTTGAAATATTCATATTTAAAAGGTTCTTCTCCTCCAGCAAAAATTTTAATTGTTTGGGAAATAATACTAACAGTATCTATATCATTTGACAATGAATCTTCATAAATCCAGTAACTACCTACAGGAAATAATGTATAATCCTTAATTTCCTGGTCAAGGTAATAAATAGGTTTTTCTTTAGGTTCTTTGTCACAATCAGCGGCTATGCAACAAATAATTGCAAGAATTAAGAATAATATTTTTTTTGGTTTCATAATTTTATATTTTTAAAGTTAAAAAAACAAAGATACAAAAAAATTGGTCAATAAAAAAAAATGGTTTAGCCAAAAAAAGTATTAAATTTTAAATTATTTTCAGTAACAGTAGCATTATTTATGTTTTTTAAAGTAGAGACACGCCCAGGC
>CAZZDX010000145.1:0-7695 GCA_964653185.1 uncultured Bacteroidales bacterium | reverse complement strand
ATTAGTTAAAGAACTATCTTTTATACTTAATTTACGAAAACAAGTGTTAATATTTAATCTGTTGTTTACATTCTTTAATGTCTTAATAGCAAAGCCAACACTTTCGCCGGCACTTGCCTGTTTAAGCTCATTATTATAAGGCATATTATCATATCTTTTTTTATAATACAAAGAAAATTTGTTAACAGAAGTATCAGCATTATTTATAAATGCCTGATATTCAGTAAAAGAAAAACTATTTGCCTGAAGATTATCAGTATTTATATCTTTAAATACATTATGCTCTTGTGCATCTTTTATACCAATAGTAAAAAATTTTGTTTTTTTTGCAAACATTGCGTTTTGCCTAAAAAATCGGCTTGTGTTTACCAATCCTTGTGTCTGAACCAAACTTGCATCAACGTTTAAATAAAAACTTCTTTTGTTCAAGTCGGCATTAACAATATTTCTTATACCTTTATATTGTTCGCCTTTAAAAAAATATTCGGACTGATAATTAACAAATCCTGTTTTTTTATTTAACAATGATAATTTAACACCTGAAATATGTTCATCATCAATAATATTTGTATTTAATAAGTTCCAGTCCCTTTCAAACTCAACGGACTTTCTGAATTGTTCTATTGGATTAAAATTTTTATCTATCCATTTATAATTTATTCCGGAAGCCAAAGCCCATCCTTTTTCTTGTTTCTTGCTCAAATAAATCTTATTATCTATATTTATTTTAAAAGCACAACCTGTATTATCCTGAGCATCTTTTTTTGAAAAAGTATTAACATCAGTATTACTAATTGCTAATTCACTAATAACTTTTGTATTTTTTGAAAAAGCATAATCAGCAGAAAATGAATACATCTGTTTTTTTTTAGGCGTAACAAGTAATGTAACAGGTTCATAACTTCCTTGTGCAATACCATTTTGCGGTGCAACCCATTGAAAGACCTTGCCATTGGCACTGGTTTTTATCTGTTTATAATTTCCTTTGCCTTGTCCTAAGTTTGAAAATCCTAATCTGTAAAAAGCACTGTCCTGATTTGTTGAATAAACAAAAACAGAATCATAATGAATAGAATTAACAACAGTATCAATCATTTTATATAATACCTGATCATTAGTAAAAGCAATACTATCAATATTTTGAGAAAAGGCAGAATTAATATTATCGCCAATATCAGAAAGCAACAATTTTTGTTCATCATTCAAACTTTCTACTGGCTGAGTTTTGATATCTTGTTCAGAAAAAATATTAAATCCTATTTTTAACTTATTGCTTTTAAACTCATCCCCAAAAAACAACAAAGAACGAGCATAACTTTTATTAGAATATTCAAACTCAACATAAATTCTTTTATCTTTTGTAACAGGACTTTTAGGTGTAAATGTTATTTCGGCAAAATTATAATTTATAACATAGTCATTTTCCTGTCCACGGCGTAATAAAACGCCATCAATATAAACTCTTTCTGTGCCGGCAATCACAATAATAAAAGATTCGTTATTAATGCCTTTAAGTTTATATGGACCCTGAACACCTTCAATGCCTGTAATTTCATTCTTGGCATATTTCCCTTTTGAAATTGCTGCATTGGCAGTAACTCTCATTGTTCCTGTTTTATTTTCTTTTTTTGAAGTATTAAAATTTGTAGTAAAACTTCCACCCTGTAACTTTTTATTAAACTTCATAAAATAACTTTCAGGATTATTTAATTCAAAATCACCTGCTATAAGTTTTGACTTTTTGCTTGACAATTGTATAAAAACTTTATCAAAGTCCTGAATTTGCTGTGTGTTACCTTGTGGCTGAATAGGAATATTATTATCAGTAATAGCTGCAAGAATATCTATATCTTCACTCAACTTCCCTGACAACTGAAGATTAAGATTAGAATTTAAAACAACATCCTGATTGTTTCCAAAAGATATGCCTCGCGATATACTTCCATTCTTATTTAATCCCTTAGTTTTAAATATATCAGATGTCTCGTTATCACTTTGAAAAATAAACGGCTCATAAATTCCTGATTCATTAATTTTAATATTTTTAATGTCTTTATGTTTAAATGTCTCTGCAAAATAATAAGGGAAAACACGATATGATATTTTAAATTTTATCTGTTCTGATTTTGTAAAATCCCAAACAAACAGGGCTTTAGCATAATCAATCCTATAAAAGTTAGTATCAATTTTGTTTCCTAAACTGTCTGTAATTATCACAGAATTAGGAATAATACTAAGAGTATCAATCTTAACTGTATCAAATTTATTTGAAATAATACCAGTACGTAAATTGTTAAGTTCCTGAGCATTTACAATGCAAAGAGAAATTGAAATAAAAAATAATATAAAAACTAATCTTTTCAACTTATTTTATTATAATTACTATATTAACCTGGATTATTCATAAATTTTTAGAATATATATATCATTAGCCCCGCCTTTTAAGGCGGGGACAAGGATAAGAGCATGATACCCTCTGCGAAATTTTTAAAATTTTATAAAATAAAAATTAAAATTTTAAAAATTTCGCAGAGGTGGGTGTTGCTTAAATCTATACCCTAATGATAATAAAATATAATTTAATTTATGAATAATTCTATATAAATGCTTATACACAAATATAAATATTTTGTTAAGAAAATTCATCAATAATACCTCTATTTTTTTTATTTTTGCATATAATAACTGTAAAAATATATAATACTACTCTAATAAATTATTGTCAAACATATTTCAAAATTAAAATAAATAAAAAAATATTTGTGTATTAATAAACATTGAGTAATTTTGTAACTCATTTTTGATTTATAATCTTTTCATATTAGATGAAAAGATTTATCCTCTTGTCTTTTACTTATGTAACTGACGGGGCGAAGCTGTAAATATATCTCAACTTTTTTTATAAAAAATAAAAGTAATTATCTATCCATAAAATGCTTGACACTCTTATTACTTCAAAAACAAGAATTAAAATTGTTCTTAAATTTTTTCTTAACAGTAATTCCAGCTCTTATTTGCGAAATTTGGCAGAAGAATTTGATGAATCAACAAACTCTATACGAAAAGAACTGAACAGATTTGAAGATGCCGGCTTATTAACTTCATATTGCAATGGTAATAAAAAAATGTATCAGGCAAATACACAACATCCTTTATTCTTTGACATTCATAATATAATAATGAAGCAAATTGGTTTTGACCATATTATTGAAAAAATTATTAAAAAACTTGGAGGAATAATATATGTTTATGTAATCGGTGATTTTGCCAAAGGAATTGATAATAAAATAATTGATTTACTCTTTGTTGGAAAAAAAATTGATAAGTCATATTTGCAACGGCTTATTGATAAAGGGGAACATCTGATAAAAAGGAAAATACGTTATCTGATATTTAGCAACACAGAATTTAAAGATTATAGTAAAAATTATAAAGGAATAAAACCTTTATTATTATGGGAAAGACATGAGATTTAAAATTATTGTAACCGTTCACAACTAAAAATTATCAATACACAATGACAAATAAACCAAATAATGCTCAATGCCAAAACTTTACATTAGAAATTGGAGATTGGGATTTGATTAGGTTAATTAGGTCAATTAGAGCAATTAGAAATTCTTAACAATATATATATACCACAAAATATTGTTTACAAAAAATAAGGTGTGAATGGTTACAATATCTTAATACAAAATTAATACTAAAATGTTTAACAATATACATTTGGCTCAGCCATATTTTTTATACCTGTTATTTATAATACCTCTGCTAATAGTTTGGTATTGGTTTAAACATAAAAAAAATAATGCTGAAATACAAATATCTTCAATAAGCAGTTTTAAAACAACTCCAAAGACACTGCGTCAAAAATTATATCATGTTCCTTTTATACTTCGTATAATGGCTATTATTTTATTGATTATTGCAATAGCAAGACCTCAATCAAGCACCAGCAAAAAAAATGTCTCTATTAAAGGTATTGATATTATCACGGCATTAGATATATCAGGAAGTATGCTTGCCGAAGATTTTAAGCCAAACAGATTAGAAGCAGCCAAAGATGTAGCAACAAAATTTATTAATGGAAGACCTGACGACAGAATAGGACTGGTAATATTTGCAGGAGAAAGTTTTACTCAATGTCCTTTAACCACTGACCATACTGTGCTTAAAGTCCTGTTTAAATCAATAAAAAGTGGTATTATTGAAGATGGCACAGCCATAGGCAATGGATTAGCAACAGCTGTAAACAGAATTAAAGATAGCAAAGCTATCAGCAAAGTGATTATACTATTAACTGATGGCGTAAACAACAGAGGAGAACTTGACCCGCTCTCAGCAGCCGAAATAGCAAAAATATTCGGAATAAGAGTATATACTATTGGCATTGGCTCTATGGGAATGGCTCCATATCCTTTTCAAACTCCTTTTGGCATTCAATATCAAAATGTAAAAGTGCAAATTGATGAACAATTGTTAAAAGAAATTGCAAACACAACAGGAGGAAAATATTTTAGAGCTACTAATAAAAAAAAATTAATAGAAATATATAATGAAATAGATAAACTGGAAAAATCAAAAATAGATGTTACTGAATTTACTAAAAAGAAAGAGGAATTTTTACTCTTTGCTCTAATAGCTTGCATCTTGTTTATAATTGAGATATTACTTAAAAATACTGTTTTTAAATCTATTCCATAAAAATTAATAAAAAAATGTTTCGTTTCGAAAATACATATTACTTGTATGGTTTGACTCTTATTCCTCTGTTCATAATATTATTTATGCTTATGATGAGATGGAAGAAAAAATCACTTAAAAAATTTGGAGAAAGTTTTCTAATCAAGCAACTTATGCCTGATGCATCAAAACATAAACCTAATATCAAATTTTTAATTCTGATGATTGCTTATTCTTTCCTTGTATTAGGACTTGCTAATCCGCAAATAGGTTCAAAATTAGAAAAAGTCAAACGCAAGGGCTCTGACATGATAATTGCTCTTGATGTATCAAATAGTATGCTTGCCCAAGATATCAAACCCAACAGATTGGAAAAATCAAAAAATGCTATATCACAACTTATTGATAAACTAACAAATGACCGTATAGGCATAATAGTATTCGCAGGAAAACCTTATGTGCAACTGCCTATCACAACTGACTATGGAGCAGCAAAAATGTTTCTGTCAACAATAAATACAAATATAATCTCATCTCAAGGTACTGATATAGGTGCTGCTATGGAACTTGCTTATAACTCTTTTGGAGATGCAGATAATAAAACAGACAACAAAAATAAATCTATCATTATAATCTCTGATGGCGAAGACCAGGAAGATAATGCAGTAGAAATAGCCAAAAATGTTGCAGAAAAAGGAATATCTATAAATACTATCGGTATTGGCTCTCCAAATGGCGCTCCTATACCTGTATCTTCAAATAGATTTAAAAAAGACAGACAAGGGAATACTGTTATCACAAAACTAAATCAGGCAATGTTGGAACAAATAGCTAGCGCAGGAAATGGTATCTATGTTCAAGCTAATAATACTGAAATAGGACTAAATAAAATATTCAGGAAAATTAATAAACTGAATAAAAAAGAATACGAAAGCAAAGTATTTACTGACTATGAAGATAGATTTCAAATTTTTATAGCAATATCACTTTTTTTGTTAATATTGGAATTGTTTATCTTTGAACGAAAAAGTAAACTCTTTAGAAATGTAAATTTATTTAATCCTAAGAAGATTGTGAAAGAATAATAATCTCATTAAATAATAAAATATAAATGGAAGAAGATAAGAAAAAACAATTATGAATTATGAATTATGTGCTTTGTACTTCGTACTTTGAACCTTAAACTTTGAACTAAAAACCAAAAGCCAAATTTATAAATACCTGATAATGAACTAATTACGAAAATATAAACAAATGAAACACCCATGAGCTAACGCACACACAAGGGGATGATTATATAACGAAACTTGAAATTTGAAACTTGAAATTAGGAAAAAACTTTCTATATACACCAAAATTTCTAATTTCCAATTTCTAATTTCTGATTACGGATTTTTCTAAAAAACATAAGTAATTGAAAATGAACTAAATACAAAAATATAAACACATGAAATATATATACATTATATTATCCCTTTTATTATCTCTTTCAACAAATATATATGCTCAAAAACAAGTAAAACAAATACGAAAGGGAAATAAATTATATGAACAAAAAAAATATAAAGATGCTGAAGTTAATTATCTTAAATCATTGGAAAAAGATAATAAATATTATAAAGGACTTTTTAATCTTAGTGATGCTTTATATAAACAGGAAAGATATAAAGAATCTGATAGCATATTACAAAATTTTATATATCAATCACCTGACAAAAAATATCTCGCAAGTGCTTATCATAACCTTGGAAACTCATTATTAAAACAAAAAAAATATGAGGAAAGTATTAGTGCATACAAAAATGCTCTGCGAAATAGTCCTGATGATAAAGATACTAAATATAATTTAGAATACGCTAAAAAATATCTTGCTAAACAGCAACAGCAACAGCAACAACAAAAAAAAGATAACAAAAAAAATAAAGATAAACAAAAACAGCAGCAAAATCAACAGCAAAAGAAAGAACAACAGGAAAAAAAACAGCAACAAGATCAGGAAAAGCAGCAACAGAAACAAAAACAGCAAAGTCAGTCGCAAAAAATATCAAAAAAAGATGCTGAACGTATGTTAAAGGCATTAAAACAAGATGAAAAAAATGTCTTAAAAAAAATAAAAAAAGAAAAAAGCACTTCTAATAATAAAATTGATAATGACTGGTGAAAATATAATTTATAATTATGAATTATTTACATTGATCAGGCAGTTGCCTGATGAAATGTGAATTATGAAATTATTACCCGACAGGTCACGTAGCACCTGTTGGGTATATATTATGAAACTTGAACTTTGAACTTGAAACTTGGAACAATGAAACAATACTTTATAATATTAATACTAACAATATTAGCTTTTTCAAAAAATGCCACAGCTGATGATGTTAAATTTACTGCATCAGCAAGAGAGAATGTCCCTGTAGGAGAAAATTTTAGAGTAACTTTTGAAGTTAATGCTAAAGCAAGCAACTTTGAGCCGCCTGATTTTAAAAATTTCAACATATTATCAGGACCAAGCCAATCAACCAGTTCAAGCATTCAAATTATTCATCGCAACGTAATTAAATCCGAATCATACTCATATACATATATATTACAAGCTGTCCAACAGGGAACTTTTACAATCAAGCCCGCATCGGTAACTGTTGATGGGAAGACCTATAAATCTAATCCTCTGACTATCAATGTTATAAAAGAAAACTATCAACAATCCCAGACAAATCAAAACCCTGCACAAAATTCTCAATCTACTCAAACAACTACAGAAACAAATGGAAAAGATATATTTATAAAAGCTTTTACAAGTAAGACAAACCCTTATCAGTGCGAACAAATTATTGTAACATATAAAATATATACCAAAATACAAATATCACAATATTCTGTAAGCAAATTACCTTCCAACCTCGGATTCTGGTCTCAGGATTTAACAAAACAAAACCAAAGACCAAAACAAACTAATGAAATTATCAATGGCACAAACTATGCAGTGGCAGAAATATATAAGACAGCCCTGTT
>CAZZDX010000144.1:0-7708 GCA_964653185.1 uncultured Bacteroidales bacterium | reverse complement strand
TTATTCAACCCTTTCAGGGTTGTAACATGACTTATTATTTCTTTAACTCCGCATTTCACCCCGTTGGTCATATGACCTACGGGGTAAATACGGAGTTATTAATATTTTTCCCCTTCGGGGAAATTCAATAATCAAAAAAAGTGTAAACTACTTTTATATGGTTTTGAAAAATGCCAATGTTTTTAAACTTTATTTTTCTGTATATAATAATTTTTTGTGTAATTTTGTATTTTTTTACTATTAATTAATCTTAAAAATCTTAAAAAATTATGAAAAAATTTCTACTATTAGCAGCAATACTATTTATTGTTAGTTTCTCAAAAGCACAAGATTGTTCTGACTTGTTTATTTCAGAATATGACGAAGGTAATTACAATAACAAAGCTCTTGAATTGTATAATCCAACTGATAATCCTATTGATATGTCAAATTACAGATTAATCCGTTGGTCAAATGGCTCTACAACTTCTGACACTGAATCTGATAAAATTTTACCTTTAGCAGGAACTATTGCTGCACATGATGTATTTGTAATTATTCTTGATAGAAGAGACACAACTGTCACAGGACAAGATACTGCTGTCTTTGCTGAACTTCAAGCTTATGCTGATACATTTTGTTGCACTAGCTATGCTGTAAATAATGTAATGAATTTTAATGGTAATGATGCTATCTCTTTACAAAAAAATAGCGGTTCGTGGACTAATATAGATATCTTTGGCAAAATAGGTGAAGACCCGGGTGATGCATGGACTGATGATGCAACCGCAGGATATACTGATGCTAACGGTGGAGCATGGTGGACAAAAGATCATACATTACTTCGCAAATCTACCATAAAACAAGGCGTTATAACAAATCCTTCGCTGTTCAATGTTACATTAGAATGGGATTCTTTATCAGAAAATACATGGACAAACTTAGGCACACATGATTGTGAATGTAACCCGCAATCAATTACAGAAATAAAAAATACTGATAACTTCTCTTTTTATCCAAATCCTGTATCTGATAATAATTTCTATCTAAAGGCAAATTCAAATATTAACTTAATTGAAATATCAAACATATCAGGACAAATTATATTTTATAAAAATCTTGAACAAAAAACTAAAAATACAAATATTAAACTGAATAAACTTAATACCGGCGTTTATCTTATTAAAATTACTTTTACCAATAAAAATACTATTGTCAAAAAATTTATTGTTAATTAACGATTGTTCATATTTACAACGCAATTTACAATCAGGCATCAGTCAGTCGCCTGACTTGACGTCTAACATGTTTTGAACTAAAGTCCATAATTTAGTTTTATTTCTATCCACAACTTTCAAGTCGGGATAAATGATACTCAAAATAGTTACAAAATATTTTTATTTATCAGTTGCCCCGCCATTTATGGTGGGGACTTAACGGGACAGTCCCAAAATATTAATATATGAAAATAAAAATTTTTATCTTTTTTGTCTTTATTTTATTTTCAACATATCTTTTTGCTCAAAAAGGAACTGTTAAAGGTGTTATTAAAGATGCCAGTACAGGCGAGACCTTAATTGGAGCAAACATCTTATATGCTCCATCAAAAGGAACTACAACTGACATTAATGGAAACTATTCTATCTCAATAGACAACGGCGATTATACTATCAAGGTCTCTTATATTGGTTATGAAACTATTACAAAAAAAATAAAAATATCTGATAATACTGTTATAGCTAATTTCATTCTTAAAACCATAACTCTTACAGAAGTTGATGTTGTTGCTGATGTTGCTAGAACAAGAGAAACGCCTGTTGCTTTTACTACTGTTCTGCCGGCAAAAATTGATGAAGAACTTGCTTCTCAAGATATACCTATGATTTTAAATACAACACCGGGTGTTTATGCTACACAACAAGGCGGTGGCGACGGAGATTCAAGAATAAATATAAGAGGTTTTAATCAACGAAATTTAGCTGTAATGCTTGACGGCATTCCTGTCAATGATATGGAAAATGGCTGGGTATATTGGTCCAATTGGTTTGGATTAGATGCTGTTACAAGGTCTATTCAGGTGCAAAGAGGTCTCGGTGCATCAAAATTAGCTATCCCTTCTGTTGGAGGAACAATGAATATTATAACAAAAGGTATTGAAAACAAAAAAAAGATAACTGTCAAACAAGAAGTAGGTAGCAATGGATTTTTAAGAACATCACTTGGATTAACAACAGGAAATTTAAAAAATGACTGGAGTGTTACTTTCGCCGGCTCTTTTAAAAGAGGTAACGGCTGGGTTGACCAAACTTATACACAAGGATATTTTTACTTTCTGAAGATTGACAAAAAACTAAAAAATCATCTTATCAGTATATCAGCTATGGGAGCTCCTCAAAAACACGCCCAACGTTCTTATAAAAAATCAATAGCAAATTTTGATAAAAAATATGCTGCTAATCTTGGCATTGATACAACAGGACTTATTGACAGAGGTATAAAATATAATCAACACTGGGGATATATTGAAAGATATAAAATAGAAAATGGCGATACTGTTCACGCTGAAAAAGAAAAATTAACCGAAATATTAAATTATTATTATAAACCTGTGTTCAGTTTAAGAGATTTTTGGAATGTTAATGATAAACTTTACATATCTAATATTGCATACCTGTCAATAGGCAACGGTGGCGGCACAGGTGCCAAAAATTCTATAACAGATGCTAATCTTGATAAAGACGGACAAATAGATTTTCAAAAATTTTATAATGCTAATGCTTATGGACCTTACTCTATTGATGCTTCAATCAGTCCTGTTGAACATAAATCAAGCCAGTATTTAAGAACTAGTGTCAACAACCACTTCTGGTATGGATTTCTGTCAACAGCAAATTACAGAATAAATCAAAGTTTTGATTTTTCCGGAGGTATTGACATTAGAAGCTATAAAGGTGAACATTACAGAGAGGTCTATGACCTCCTCGGTGGTGACTATGCCATTGATGAAAGTGATAAAAATCAGGAATCAAAAGTTAAACGCGAAGGAGATAAAATAAGCTATCACGATGATGGATTAGTAAGATGGGGCGGAATATTTACTCAAACTAAATATAAAAATGGAAACCTGTCTGCTTTTGTTAACTTAACTACAGCTTATAGCGGATATAAAAGAGTTGACTATTTCCTGAAAAAACAATTGTCGGTTGAAGATACTATATTGGAAATTGGCTATAACGATGCCATTCTATATAAAGGTAATACTTATACCAGAAATTCTTCCGGCTTAAAAAATAACTCAACCAAATGGAAATGGCTCCCGGGATTTACTGCTAAAGGTGGATTAAACTATAACATCAGTAAGGGCTCAAATGTTTTTATAAATTTAGGATATCTGTCTGTTGCTCCAAAATTTAATACTGTATATGATAAAAATAATACTCTGTTTAGAGATTTGGAAAATGAAAAAATAAAAGGTCTTGAATTAGGATACAGCTATTATTCTTCAAAAATAACTTTAAATGTTAATGGATATATTACTGAATGGGAAAATAAACCATCAGATTTTCCTGTTACTATTACAATAGATGAAGAACCTTACAGCGTTAATATAAATGGTATGAATGCTTTTCATAAAGGTGTTGAAATAGAATTTGCTCACAAAATAGGTGATAATGTTATATGGCAAAGATTATTGTCTGTTGGAAACTGGATATGGACATCAGAGGACTCTGTCCGAATTTATGATGATAATCAAAATTTAGTAAAAATTCAGTATTTTAATGCCAAAGGTGTTCATGTAGGTGATGCAGCACAATTTCAATATAGAGAAAGCGTGAGATGGCAAATAATAAAAAATCTATATGTTAATGGAGGCGTTACTTATTTTTCAAATTACTATGCTGAATTTGACCCAATAACATTAGACGGAACGTCTAACTCTCTTGATGCAGATGGCAACTCAAAGGACTCTTGGAAAATACCTGATTATTTTTTGGTTGACTTACACGCAGGCTATAATATAAAATTTAAAAAATTTAAAATTGATATAAGAGTTAGTATATTAAATGCTTTGGATAAAGAATATATTTCTGACGCAAGAAACAATGACCAATATATAGGACAAACTACTGACTCTTTTGACGCAAAATCAGCATCAGTATTCTTTGGACTTGGAAGACGATTTAATACTTCGGTAAATTTTACTTTTTAATCATTACCTAAATTATGCGGTATAAAATATTTATAACTAAAAAAAAATAACAATAAATAAAAATTATAAAAATTATGAAAAAAACATTATTAAATCTTTTATTCCTTTTAATAGGAACAGCAACAGCATTTGCACAAACAAGTTTACCAACTTCTTACAGTTTTGTTGACCCATATCCAAATGGATGGAGTGAAAATAACACAGACCTTTATACAACCACTTTCTCTTATACCATCCCATCATGCAAATTACATAACTATGACATTGCAACAGCAGGAAACAGTTCAGTACAAATATATTTTGCCGAACCAGCAGGTCCGCTATCTTACTGGTTAAGAGGATCATCTTTTTCCGGTGGACAATTTGACATACAGGAATCTGTTAATGGTACTGACTGGACTAATGTAAGAACAATTACAGCACCAAGTTCTACATGGATACAAATTTTTGATACTTTAAACAGTTCTTCAAGATATGCTCGCTTTTATTATACAAATAAAGTATCAGGCAACATTGCTCTTGACGATATTGAACTACTACCCGGACCTCCAACACCTCAAGCTGAGATAAATATAAAACAAGAAAATGATAATATTATTAGTGGCTCAGCATTTGTTATTGGAAATGACTCTGTTACTACTTTTACAATAGAAAATTTAGGAACTGATTCTGTCCTGTATATCACAAATTATACTATTACAGGAACTAACTCTGCCGACTTTAGTATTGACTCTATGCCTTCTGATATCAATGCTTTAGATTCTGCATACTTTTATCTTCATTTCACACCAACTGGCTCTGGCTCTGAATTTGCTACAATAAATATTGAAAATAATGACACTAATGAAAATCCTTATATAATCAATATATACGCTGTTGCCGACAGTTTTGCTACAGAACCAACAGCACAACCTACAAACCTTACTTTTTTAAATGTGAAATCTTATACCTTTGATGCTTCTTTTGAAGATGCATCTCCTGCTCCTGAACATTATATTGTTTTAAGACAAAAAGGAACTGATATTACAGATTTACCTGTTGACGGAACAACTTATGTAAAAGGAGATTATATTAACTCTGCTCAGGTAATATATATTGGTGCTGCTGACACACTAAAACCTAACAATATAATTGCTAATTCCAATTATTACTTTAAAATCTTTTCTTTTAACGGTCCCGAAGGATTTGAAAATTATCTTATAGACAATCCTCTAAGCTCATCTGTTACAACTTCTGATGCAATGATTGGAAATTATTATGATGGCATCTCTACATCGAGTCCTACATTTTTACAGGACTTACATAACAAAATTTATCCTCATACTCAGATATGGTATAGCTTGTATGATGATGATATGATAAATGTTTTTGAATCAAGAGATACAACAGGTGGACAAAAAATTGTTACATGTATTTATACAGGATATAATTATGTTTATACACAACCTTTTGTCTGGTGGTCAACAGGAGAAATGAGCCGTGAACATACATTCTGCCAAAGCTGGATGCCATCAAATAGTGAGACGGGCTTTGAGGACTCAGAAGAATATTCTGACCTTCATAACTTATTCCCCGCACTTTATACCAATGCAAACTCAAAAAGAAGCAATCATCCTTTGGGAATAGTTGAAACAGTAACTTATCAATATCTGGATGGCAAATTAGGCACTGATATTGATGGCAATACTGTGTATGAACCAAGAGATGAACATAAAGGAGATGCTGCCAGAGCAATGTTTTATATGTGTGTATGTTATAACAGTGTAAATGGTAATGTATGGAACCTGCCATCAAACCAGGACCAAAGCATACTTAAAACATGGAACTTTCAAGATCTGCCTGACAACTGGGAAATAGCAAGAAACGATTATATATATTCTCTGCAAAATAATAGAAACCCTTTTATTGACAGCATCAACTTTGTCAATTATATAGATTTTTATAGCATGGGTATAAAAGAAAATGATTTACAAAACAATAATATCAACATATATCCTAATCCATCAAAAAATTTCATAAATATTGAATCATCTGATAAAATTGAAAATATTAAACTTTATAATTTTACCGGACAAATTGTATTTGATAAAATTATTAATAATAATTCTATTCAAATAAATACATCAGTATATAAATCAGGGATTTATTTTATTAAAATTAAAACAAAAAATAACCTTATCAACAAAAAAATAACTATTACTGAAAATTAATATATTTGTTTCAAATTTGTAATTTTGTGGCGTTTTTATTACTAAATAGGTAATCGTTTACACTCTATTTTTTATAATTAGATTTAGGCGCTTAAGAAAAAAACTTTACCAACATTGTTGTCTATAATATAAATTTCTAATTGCTCTAATTACTCTAATTGACCTAAACAAGCCCTAATTTCCAATGTCTAAATTGGGGCATTGGTCATTATTTTGGTCATTTTGCATTGGGTATTGGTCATTTTTTAGGTCAATTAGGTCAATTAGAAATTAGGTCAATTAATTAATATATGTTTAATGATATAAACAGTTATAAAATAATGAGCTGTGAACGGTTACCTAAATAAATATTAAAAAAGTTTTAATTTTACACATAAATAATAAATACTACTGTGTCAGATAGCTTAATAATTATACCAACTTACAAGGAGAAAGAAAATATAGAAAAAATTATATTAAAAATATTTTCTTTTGATAAAATATTTGATATACTTGTTGTTGATGATAACTCTCCTGATGGAACAGCAGAGATAGTAAGTTCTTTGATAAAACAATTTTCTGACCGCTTATTTATTGAAAAACGGGAAGGAAAATTAGGATTAGGGACAGCATATATACATGGTTTTAAATGGGCATTAAAAAGAAAATATGAATATATTTTTGAGATGGATGCTGACTTTTCTCATAACCCTGATGATTTAATAAAACTCTATAATGCCTGTGCAAAAAATAATGCTGATGTAGCTATAGGTTCCAGATATATATCCGGTGCTAATGTTGTAAATTGGCCAATGAAACGTATACTTATGTCTTATTATGCTTCTACTTATGTCCGTATTATTACAAGAATGAAAATAAAAGATACTACTGCCGGGTTTGTTTGCTACAAAAGAAAGGTGCTAGAAAAAATTAACCTTGATGCAATTAAATTTAAGGGCTATGCTTTCCAAATTGAAATGAAATTTACAGCATGGAAATTAGGATTTAATATTGTTGAAATACCTATAATATTTACTGATAGAAAATTTGGCGAATCAAAAATGAATAAAACTATTTTTAAAGAAGCTGCTTCCGGGGTTATAAAAATGAAATTTAATAGCATCTTTAAAAAAAAATAAAAAATTTGCCCTTTTCTCTATTATCTTTGTTATCTTTAAATGAACATTTTTAATTGATAATTGTTAATTGATGATTGTTAATTGATAATTGATGATTATTAATGACAACTAATGACTATTAATGACTATTAATGACTATTAATGACTATTAATGACTATTAATGACTATTAATGACTATTAATGACTATTA
>CAZZDX010000143.1:0-7761 GCA_964653185.1 uncultured Bacteroidales bacterium | reverse complement strand
ATAATAGGAGAAGGTTATCATATTTGTTTTGGCAAGCCACATGCAGAAGTTAATGCTATAAATTCTGTAAAAGATAAAAAATTACTTAATAGCTCCACACTTTATGTTAATCTTGAACCATGTTCTCATTATGGTAAGACGCCTCCCTGCACGGACTTAATAATAAAGCATAAAATTCCAAATATTGTTATTGGTTGTATTGATACATTTTCCAAGGTCTCGGGCAATGGAGTAAAACAACTTCGTGATGCAGGTTGTAATGTTTTTGTTGGTGTTTTGGAAAAAGAAAGCAGAGAATTAAACAAACGTTTTTTTACTTATAATGAAAAAAAACGACCTTATGTTATACTTAAATGGGCTCAGACCATTGACGGATTTATTGACATAAAAAGAGATAATACGGTAGAGGCAAAGCCAACATGGATAACAGATAAAAACTTAAAGATGCTTGTCCATAAATGGCGGGCAGAAGAACCTGCTATATTAATTGGCACAAACACTGCTAAAAAAGACAATCCAAAATTAACCGTAAGAGAATGGACAGGAAAAAATCCTTTAAGAGTTGTTTTGGATAATAAACTTAAACTTAATAATGATTTACATATTTTTGACAAGACCTCTCCTACTCTTGTATTAACTTCTGTAAAACATAAATCAGAACATAATTTGGACTATGATATAATTGATTTTAAAAAAGATGTTGCATTGCAAATACTTGAAAAATTGTATCAAAGAGATATACAATCTGTTTTTGTTGAAGGTGGCAAAATGTTGTTAGATACATTTATTAAAGCCGATTTATGGGATGAGGCACGAGTATTTATTGGTAATAAAAAATTTTATAATGGCATAAAAGCACCTGATATTTCAAAAGATAAAATGATTTCAAATGAACTTGCGGGAAATGACAGGTTGCTGTTTTTTAGAAATTTGTAACTTTACTTTAACAACCCTGATCAGACAATTGCCTGACAGGATGACGTTGTTCAGAATGACAAATAAGTAAATATCTACTTTTCAGAGTGAGCTCACTATTTAACAATTTAACAATAGAACAATTTAACAATAGAAATTATGCTCTGTCTTATTTTAGCAATATTAGCTTCTACAGGTATTTTTGTTACTTTCAAATTTTTTGACAGGTTAAAAATCAATATATTACAAGCAATAACTGTAAATTATCTTATAGCTCTGATTTTTGGATTTTCAATAAGTAAAAAATTTACTTTTTCATCTATTCCTTATGAACCATGGTTTTTGTTTGCCCTGATAATAGGCATAACATTTATATTAGTGTTTAACATTTTTGCATTATCTACCAAAAATGTAGGCATTACAATAACATCTGTTTCAAGTAAAATGTCAGTTGTGATACCTGTTTTTGCAGGATTTATATTATTTGAAGATAATATTAATTTTTTAAAATTATCAGGCATAGCAACAGCATTATTAGCATTTTATTTGACATTAAAAAGAAAAGAAAAAATAAAATTTACAAGTAAGTATCTTATATTTCCTTTATTACTTTTTTTAGGCAATGGTATAAATGACTCTCTTTTAAAATATACACAATTTAATTATATTAATAATGATATTGTTTTGTTTCTTGCCACAGTATTTTCAGTATCTTTTATTTTAGGATTTGTCATTCTTATTGTTAAACATTTTTATTCAAAAGACAAATTTGAGGTTAAAAATATTGTTGCAGGGATTATACTGGGATTGCTCAACTGGGCATCAACATATTATTTTATAAAAGGGCTGTATTTTTTACAGGTCTCTTCTTTTGTGCCAATTTTTAATCTTGGCATTGTTGTTCTTTCAACTTTGATTGGTTTTTTGATATTCAGAGAAAAATTAAGACCTTTAAACTGGGCAGGGATAATATTATCTGTTTTGGCAATACTTGTTATTGCTTATTCTTAATTCCTAAAAATTCATATTTTTTTTGTTAGCCACTATTATTTTACTTTGTAAGTCAATTTCATTGTGATTGAAGCTGTTTTCTTTTTATAAGAAGTTTAAACACGGATTTTTACAGTAATTAGTGGTTATGTTTGAAATGAAGGTGGGACATTTTTTAATATACAAAAATACATCCTTTCTTCATAACTACCAAAAAAAAATAATTATTTTCACTACTTTCAAATTTTGTAATGAATCCCCCACAAGCCAACACACCAAAATTTGAAAGTGGAAACTCTCTTTTCGTTTTGTCCGTTGTTATTATCAGATTTTAAAAATCAATAATAAAATTTTACCGTTAAGAGGTGCACTCAAAAATGAATGCACCCCTGATAACAACAACGGCATAAAATCCTGCTTGTTCAGTGAGGTTTCCAATCGCACCCACGCAGGCAAAAATCTTTAGTTATTTATATAGAGGCAAATGGTTGTTCGCTTTATAAAATACATACATTATTTCAAACATTTATAAAAAAATTGTAAATTGCATTTTTTTTAATAATAACTAAAATAATTGAACTATGAAGAAATTAAAATTAGTTTTTATACTATCTTTAATAGTAACACAGGTAACAGTTTTTGCACAAAGTGTATCTATTAATGAAGATGGATCTTCTGCTGATAATTCAGCTATACTTGATGTTAAATCTATAGCAAAAGGCGTATTGAGTCCTCGTATGACAACATTACAGCGAGATGCTATTAGTTTACCTGCAACAGGACTTGTAGTATATGATACTGATTATAAGCAGTTTTGGTATTATGATGGAATACAATGGACACAAATTGGTGGCAGTGGAGCATGTGTTACGTTAGATCAAGCTTATGACTGTGGAGGTAATGGCGTTGGAAGAACAATAACTTCTGATAATGGTCCTGTTGAAGTTAATTATACAACTGCTTTTGGCACTGACATTAGTGGTCTGAAAGTAAGTTCTTCTGTTACTACTCAGCCAACTACAGCTTTTGAAGCACTTAGTTCCTCTTCCGGACCTGCTATATGTGCAGAAAATACTGATGTGTCCAATCAATATGCTACAGTTGAAGTTCATCAGGCAAGTAACTATGGTTCTGCAACTGAAATGGTTGCTGCTATTGCAGGTAATTATGATGGAAGTGATAACAGTGCAGCAGGAATATTAGGAGTAGTAACTCAGGATATTGCTTTCGGTGGCAGGGCAGGTGTGCATGGACAAAATTTTCGTTCTGACGGTGGATTTGGTGTATATGGTCAGGGATATAATGGTGTTGTTGGTGGAACATCCTATGAGCAGGGATATGGAGTTTGGGGAGATAATTCCAGCGCTGGAATTACATATAACAACATTGGAGTTTGTGGTTCAGGATATGTTGGAGTATGGGGACAGACAACAAGCGGAGGATTCGGAGTGTATTCATTAGGAGAACTAGGAGCAAGCGGATTAAAATCTTTTATGATTGATAACCCTCTTGACCCTGAGAATAAATATCTAAAACATTTTTCTGTTGAATCACCGGAGGTCTTAAATCTGTATAGAGGTAGCATAACACTTGACCAAAACGGAGAAGCAAGAGTAAAATTACCTGATTATTTTGAATCTATAAATATTAATTTTACATATAATCTAACTCCTATAGCCAGTGCTGCACCAAATCTGTATATAAAAGAAGAAATAAAAGATGGTAAATTTCAAATAGCAGGTGGTAAACCAAATATGAAAGTTAGCTGGACTGTTTATGCACAAAGAAATGATTTATATGTTAAAAAATATCATGAAAACACTATTGTAGAACCAGAAAAAAGAGAAGGAGCAAAAGGTAAATATCTAATGCCTGAATTATATAACCAACCTAAAAGTAAAGCTATAAATCAATTACAGGAACTTAAGACAAATATCAACAAGCAAAAAAAAATGAAAGATAAAAATTAGATTTGCTACAGCAAAATTTTTTTTAAGTATCTTATTCATTGTAACATTCAGAAGTACTAATTATATCACTTAAATATTAAAAAATTATGCTAACAAATTTTATAACATGGAATGTTAATCCTGAGATTTTTAGAATTGGCAATTTTGCAATAAGATGGTATGGTTTATTATTTGCTTTATCATTTTATTTTGGCTATGTCATAATTTCCAGATTTTTTAAAAAAGAAAAAATTCCTGCCGAGCTTCTTGATAAACTAACTATTTATATGGTTATAGGCACTATTGTTGGTGCACGGCTTGGTCATTGTCTTTTTTATGAACCTCATTATTATTTAAGCAATCCTGTAGAGATATTAAAAATATGGCATGGTGGCTTAGCAAGTCACGGAGCTGCAATAGGAATATTGTTAGCTTTATACATTTTTTCAAGAAAAACAAAAAAACATTATTTCTGGGTATTGGATAGAATTGTTATTGTCGTTGCTTTGTCAGGATTTCTTATAAGGACAGGTAATTTGATGAATTCAGAAATTATTGGAAACCCAACTAATATGCCATGGGCTTTTGTGTTTACAAGAATTGATAATATTCCAAGACATCCGGCACAGATTTATGAATCATTATCATATCTTTTAATATTTATATTCTTATATCAATATTATTATAAAAAAAATGCCTTTCCAGCACCAGGTTTTCTTTTTGCTATGTTTTTAATTTTAGTATTTGGTGCTCGTTTTTTTATAGAATTTTTTAAAGATGTTCAGGTTAATTTCGAAAGAAGTATGAGCTTGGATATGGGACAATTGTTAAGCATACCTTTGATAATTACAGGAATTATAATACTTTTCTGGAGTATAAAAAATAATAAATCTAAGAATATTGAATCCAATAAAAATGGGCATCGTTTAATTTTTTAAGAAAAGTAATGAGATCACTCCGAAAAGTAAATATTTACTTATTTGTCATGCTGTCAGGCAACTGCCTGATTGACTTTTCGGAGTGGACTCAGTAATTAATACTTTAAATTATATGAAATTATAAAGATATTTTATGAATTTTATATGTATAATTTCCACTGCTATATTTACTAACAGAAACCCAGAAATGATTTCCATCATAAGTAATTCCATTTACACTCCCTGCTGTTATATTGTATGAGTTTACAGCTTTAAATGGATTAGTAGTACATTTATATATCATTCCATCACAACAAATATAAAGATATCCATTTGTATATGTCATACCAAGAATTTGTTTGTTATGATTTATTTCTTCATCAACATTATCACTTGTCTCGTTATATTTATAAATAGTATTCTCATTACTACTATTACACCATAGATATTGTCCACCATCCCATGCAATTCCTTTAATCCATGCTCCCATACTTATGCTTTGAAATAAATTATTTCCTGTAGTAGCGTTAACCTTATAAATTGTTGCACCTCCGTTACTGCTTGTCCATAAATATTGTCCGTCCCATTCAATAGCCCATGCAAAATTAGTTGTTGGTATGCTATCAATAGATTTTGTTATTGGATCTATTTTATATAAATAATTTGTTTCGTATCCATTACCATACCATAAATATTGGCCATCCCATGTCAAATCTGTCATAATTTTAATAGGTGTATTCATACTATCTATAGAAGCAACAGATATAACCCATTGTGTATTATCAGGTGTACTATCATTCTTTACAGCTAAAATAGTTTCATCTGTATTAGACAATGTTAATGTGTCATTATTTATACTATAATTAAAACAATCCCCAAAACATATTTGTGATGCAGTTATAATAGCTAAAGAATGCTCAAAACTTTTAAATCCATAATTATCTTCACTTAATGAATAATAACTTTTATCAGAATTTATAAGTATATATTTTAAAGTAGAACTGCTATCAGTTACTTCCCATCTATTATAAAGATTATCATTAATCTCAATTGACCCACCGGTAGGACCTTGCGGACCTTCTGGACCTTCTGGACCTTCCGGTCCTTCTTTTTTACAACTTGAAAAAATTGCTAAAAGAGTTAATACTATTATTGGCAACCAAATTGATTTAAAATTTTTTGTTTTCATAATAATTTTAGTTTTTTGTTTGAGATTTTAAAAATATATTAAAAAAAAAAATTAATTTATCCGATAAAAAATCAGATTTATATAACAAATGCAAATATATACAAAAAAATTAAAATCAAAATTATTTTTTTTATTATTACCTAAAAAATGACATATCTTGAATATATCTGAAATCATTCAATTAGTGTCCGTTCATGAAGTCGCCGGTAAATCGTTAAAACGGTTATTTTATATTATTAGTTCTCATTAGCCCTTGACTTAAGTCGTGAGTTAATCAGGTAATTGCCTGACAAAAAATTACAACCATTTTAATAATTTTATTTACAACGGAGACAAAAAAATATTTACATTATGAACATACTCTAACTAATCTAAATAAAACTATTTATCTTTGCAACAAATGAATAAGAAAAACATAGCATTTCGCACTTTTGGATGTAAGCTTAATTTTTCTGAGACATCTTCAATTTCAAGGACTTTTTCTGAAAAAGAATTTAAAACTGTTGGTTTCAGAGAAAAAGCAAATATTTATGTCATCAATTCCTGTTGCGTTACTAAAAATGCTGAGAAAAAATCAAAACAAGCTGTAAAACAGACAATAAAATTAAATCCTGATGCAATTATAGTAGTTATAGGATGTTTATCACAACTAAAATCAGATGAGATAGCAGATATTAAAGGTGTTGATATTATACTTGGAAATGCCGAAAAATATAATTTGCTAAAATATATACAGGATTTTAATAAAAAAGATAAAACAGAAATACATATCAGTAAGAGAGACGAAATCAACAATTTTATTCCATGCTATTCTCTTAAAGGCAGGACCCGTTCGTTTTTAAAAATACAGGATGGATGCGATTATTTTTGTTCTTATTGTATTGTACCATTTGTAAGAGGGAAAAGTCGTTATAATACTATTGCCAATACAATAAAGAATGCAAAAGAAATAGCCGCAACACAAACAAAAGAAATTGTATTGTCAGGTATAAATATTGGAGATTTTGGGAAAAAAAATAATGAGACCTTTTATGAGTTAATGCAAGAACTTGAAAAAATTAAAAATATTGACAGAATACGTATCTCTTCAATAGAACCTGACTTATTATCTGATGATATAATAGAGTTTGTTGCAAAATCAAACAAATTTCTTCCTCATTTTCATATACCTTTGCAATCCGGCTCAGACAGGATATTAAAAATAATGCACAGAAGATACAAAAGAAAACTATTTGCTGATAAAGTAAAAAAAATTAAATCATTAATGCCTTATTCCTGTATTGCTGCCGACGTGATTGTTGGTTTTCCTGATGAAACAGATGAAGATTTTGAAGATACTTACAATTTTATCAAAAATTTAGATATATCATATCTGCATATATTTACTTATTCTGAGAGAGAAAACACATTAGCATCAGACCTTAAACAAAAAGTTCCTGATAAGATAAAATATATAAGAAGTAAAAAATTACATAAACTTTCTGATATAAAAAAGGAATATTTTTATAAACAGAATTTTGGTAAAACAGTTTCTGTGCTTTTTGAATCAAAAGATGATAATGGTTATATGTATGGATTTTCGGAAAATTATATAAAAGTAAAAACAAAATATAATCCAAAGTTTATAAACAATATATTTACAGTGAAACTAAAAGATATTGATGCTAATGGAATATTTAAAGCTGAATTATAGTTTTAGACTTCTTAAAAATTGAGAAAAACAAAAACCAATTCTTTTTATTAAAGATAATTTCCCCGAAGGGGAAAAATATTAATAACTCCGTATTTACCCCGTTGGTCA
>CAZZDX010000142.1:0-7913 GCA_964653185.1 uncultured Bacteroidales bacterium | reverse complement strand
CTGTTCTTGAATATACCACAACACCCGAAGGATTTTTTATCCTGAATGTTGCATTACCATCTCCTATATGCTGAAATCCAAAATATACTGTCTCATTCGTATCATTAATATGAAAATATAATCTATGAAAAGGGTCTGTATTTGATTCTAAAGCAAAAGGACGTCCTACATCATTTACCTGAAGATTACCAACATCATCTGAACTAGGTCTTAACTCCTTGGTTCCTTCTGCTTTAATCAAATTTATATTCAATAAAATAATTAATATTGAAATTAAATTTATAATGATTCTATTTTTTAAATAAATATTCATAATTGAATAGTTTTTAAATTTGAGCTGGTTTCTTATACAAAGATACAATATTTTTTATAAAAAGTCAAGTGTTTTTTAATATTTTTTTAAAATAATATTAAATCTTTAAAAAATTTTAATGTTTTTATGCTTTTATTTAAAATATATTGTTTTTGATTTTATAAAAATATATACTGTTAATCCAAAAAAAATTATAATAATTTACTTATTTTATAAGATAAATATTATATTTTGAATAAACTTTTTAAATTTTAAATCCCATTAATAAATATTAATTTTTTATCAGAAGTTAGATATTTTTAAATATTTTTTAAGAAAATATATACTTTTTTAAAAAAAAATACAAATAGATATATCATAAAAAAAGTAAATAAAAAATAAATACCAACAAACAGGTTTGTTGACAAGTATTTTGAAAAAAAATAAAAAAAAAATAAAAAAAACAGTACATATTTCAATTTTTTTTTATATATTTGCATTTATATTTTAAAATATTTTACTGCTATGGAAATATATGACAATAAAATAGACGAAACAGACATAGGGATAATATCTATGTTACTAAAAGATGCAAAATCCACATACACAGAAATTGGTGAGCAATTAAATGTATCAGTAGGTACTGTTCATGTAAGAATTAAAAAACTTGAAGCATTAAATATAATTAGAGGATTTACATTAGATGTTGATATGTCTAAATTAGGATTAGATTTAGTTGCTTTTATAGGATTTACAATAGATGGTAAATCATATAAAAAAATAATTGAAAAATTAAAAAATATTAAAGAGATTGTTGAATTATCCCATACCACAGGCAATTATCATATGTTTGCAAAAGTAATTTGTAAAGATACTAAACAGCTTAAAAATGTATTACTTAACAAAATAAATGCTATTGATGGTATTAAGAAAACAGAAACCTCTATCTCTTTAGAAAAAATCTTATCTAGTTTTGATACTTATTCTAAATTGTTAGAATAAATAGATAGTATCTGTATTTTTTTCTATTCCTGACAAAAGTCAAATCTAAAATCCTATATAATATCGCTTTTTGTATCTTATTCAATCATGATAAATTAGAATTAGTAATTTATTAATGCAACTTGGTATTATTCCATTTCACTATTGCAAACAAAAAAAGTACTATATTTATGAAAAAAAAATTAACTGTCTTTAGGGATATTGAAATAATAGATGCAGGTGCAGAAGGAAAATCTATTGCAAAAATAAATGAAAAAATTGTATTTGTTAATTATGCTGCGCCTGGTGATATAGTAGATTTACAGATAATTAAAAACAGAAAGAACTTTATGCAAGGCAAAATTATTAAGTTCAATAAATATTCTGACAAAAGAGAAGAACCTTTTTGTGAGCATTTTGGATTGTGTGGAGGATGTAAATGGCAACATGTTAAATATGAATATCAACTTTTTTATAAACAAAAGCAAATACAAGAGAACCTAAAAAGAATTGGGAAATTTGAAATACCAAAACTAATGCCAATAATACCTGCAAAAGAAACTAAATATTATCGCAACAAATTGGAATTTACTTTTTCTGACAGAAAATGGTTAACAGATTATGATAAAAACATAAATCTTGAAAATAAAAATATGAATGGCCTCGGATTTCATATTCCTAATATATTTGATAAAATAATAGATATTAAACATTGCTATTTACAAAAAGAACCTTCAAATACTATTCGCTTGGCTATAAAAAAATATGCTGTTGATAATAAACTAACATTTTACAATGTCAAAAAACATACAGGATTTTTACGAAATTTGTTCATAAGAAATACATCGTTAGGAGATATTATGGTAATTATGGTATTTAATTATTATGATAATGATGAAATAAAAAAAATGCTAAATTTTATATACTCAACTTTTCCTGAAATAACATCATTAATGTATATCATCAACAAAAAGTTAAATGATTCTATTTTTGACCAAAAAGTAGAATTATATAAAGGAAATGCTTATATGTTAGAAAAGATGGAAGATATAAAATTTAAAATAAGTCCTCTTTCTTTTTATCAAACAAACTCTGAACAAGCATATCAACTTTATAAAGTTGTAAGAAATTTTGCAGATTTGAATGGTAAAGAAATTGTTTATGATTTATATACAGGAGCAGGAACTATAGCAAATTTTATTGCTAAAAATGTAAATAAAGTAATAGGAATAGAATATCTGAACTCAGCAATTAAAGATGCAAAAGAAAATTCAAAAATTAATAAAATAAATAATACTTCATTTTTTGCAGGAGATACATCAGAAGTATTAAATGACGACTTTGTAAAAGATAATGGTTTTCCTGACATAATAATCACAGACCCGCCACGAATAGGCATGCACAAGAATGTAATAACCCAAATATTAAAAATTGCACCTGAAAAAATAATCTATGTTAGTTGCAACTCAGCAACACAAGCAAGAGATATTAGTATGATGACAGAAAAATATTCTGTGCAAAAAATTCAACCTGTTGATATGTTTCCGCATACTCATCATGTTGAAAATATAATTCTGCTTAAAAAAAAATACTAAATAATTATAGTTTAAAAACAAGTATATTATTTTTTTCTTTATAAAAATTTAAAGTTTTTTATGTTGTCTGTGTATCTAACAAATTTATTTTATGTAAATTTGTAGTGTATTTGTTTTAAATAAATATAAATATAAATAACATTATATAATCTAAAAAAATATGAAACTAAAACTATTTGCTTTTATATTATTTTTGTCTTCTTTCTCATTAACTTGCTTTGCACAAATTGTTAAAGAAAAAGAACTGCCAGGACTCATTATTAGCTATGTAGAAAAACATTATAATGCTTCTGAATATAAGATAATATCATCTGAAATTAAAGAAGATGAAAATCAAAGAACTACATATTATTTACAAGTAAAAAAGAAAGGTGAAAGTAAAAGTGTAACTGAGCTTTTTTTTGATATGTCAGGCAATTTTATAAAAAAACTTGAGCCGGTTGAAAAAGAAATAGAAGAAGAGTTGGGAAATATTAAGATATTAGAAAAAGAAGGAGACAATCCGGAAGAAATTTTTTCAACAAACCAGCAAGTTAATCTTAAAGAACTACCCGGTCTTATTATTAGCTATATAGAGAAACATTATAATACTGATGAATATAAGATAATATCATCTGAAATCAAAAAAGATGAAAATCAAAGAACTACATATTATTTACAAGTAAAAAAGAAAGGTGAAAGTAAAAGTATAACTGAACTTTTTTTTGATATGTCAGGCAATTTTATAAAAAAAATTGAGCCGATTGAAAAAGAGATAGAATTAGAAAATGCAGATATAAAAAATAATGATAGCACAGAAGAAGAATTACAAGTAAATAAAGAACTAAAACCAAAAGAAATTCCAGGTCCTATAGTCAATTACTTCAAAAGTAACTTTAACAATGTAGAATATAAAATAACATTAGCCAAAATCAAAGAAAAAAAGAATGGCGAAAGATATTATTATATACAAGTAAGAAAAAAAGGCGTTCATCAACCGATAGCATCTGAACTATTTTTTGATTTATCAGGTAATCTTATAAAAAAAGTCAATGCTCTTGAGAAAAAAATGGAAAGAGAGTTTTCTGACACAGAAGATGTTAAGACCTTAGAAGAAGAACAAGTTTTTTCAACAAATCAGCAAGTAGAACCCAAAGAACTGCCCGGACTTATTATTAGCTATGTAGAAAAACATTATAACAAGGTTGAATATAAAATAATATCATCTGAAATTAAAGAAGACAAAAATCAAAGACCTGTTTATCATCTGCAAATAAAAGAAAAAGGTAAAAGCCAAAATATAACTGAACTTTTCTTTGATATGTCAGGCAAGTTCATAAAAAAAATTACTCCTATTGAAAAACAAATGGAACAGGAAGAATTTTCTGACACAGAAGATGTTAAAACAATAGAAAAGGAAGAAAAAGAAGATACTCCGGAAGAAATTTTTTCGACCAACCAGCAGGTTAATCCCAAAGAGCTGCCTGGTACTGTTATTAGCTATGTAAAAAAACATTATATTTCTGCTAAATATAAAATAATATTATCTGAAATAAAAGAAGACAAGAACCAAAGACCTGTCTATCATTTACAAATAAAAGAAAAAGGTGAAAGCAAAAATATAACTGAACTTTTTTTTGATATGTCAGGCAAATTCATAAAAAAAATTACTCCTCTTGAAAAACAAATGGAACAGGAAGAATTTTCTGACACAGAAAATGTTAAAACAATAGAAAAAGAAGAAGATACTCCCGAAGAGATTTTTTCAACAAGCCAGCAAATCAACCCCAAAGAGCTGCCTGGTACTGTTATTAACTATGTAAAAAAGAATTATATTTCTGCTAAATATAAAATAATATTATCTGAAATAAAAGAAGACGAGAACAAAAGACCTGTCTATCATCTACAAATAAAAGAAAAAGGCGAAAGCAAAAATATAACCGAACTTTTCTTTGATATATCAGGCAAGTTCATAAAAAAAATTACTCCTCTTGAAAAACAAATGGAACAGGAAGAATTTGATGATGAATAAAATAAATCTCGTAACTGTTTACACATTATATTTTTGTGATTATATACGCAAATTAAATTGTTAAACGTTAAACTGTTATCAAATTTCTATGCAAACATTAGAAAAGAAAATACTTTCAGGCAACTGCCTAATTTTTTTATTAATTTTATCTTCTCTGTTTCCTATAAAAGCATATACACAAAAAACTGTCAAAATAGAACTTATAAATGCAAATACTTTTGAATTTGATAAAAAAATAGGTAAGGATGTCCGCAGAATGCTTGGAAATGTTATATTTAAACATGATAATATTTTTCTTTACTGCGATAGTGCATATTTTTACAGTAAAACAAATAAGGTTACTGCATTTAGCAATGTGCATATCAAAATTAATGACACGACAGATGTATATGGCGATTTTTTGAATTATGATGGAAACAACAAAATAGCAAAATTACATAAAAACATTAAACTTATTGATAATCAGACAACTCTTACAACAGAGCATCTTGTCTATAATATTAAAGATAATATTTCTAATTACTATAATGGTGGCAAAATTGTTGACCCTAAAAATACTCTGACAAGTTTAACAGGTCATTATTATGCTAATACCAAAGAATTTTTTTTTAAAGATAGTGTTGTATTGGTAAATCCTCAATATACAATAGCTTCAGACACTTTGATGTATAATACCATATCTGAAATTGCTTATTTTTATGGACCTACAAAAATAAGAAGCAAAGAAAATTTTATTTATTGTGAAAATGGATGGTATGACACGCGCAATGACATTTCTCAATATAATAAAAATGCTTATTTTTATAATAATAAACAAACATTAAAAGGAGATAGCTTGTATTATAACAGAACAATTGGCTTTGGAAAAGCTTTTAATAATATTTCAATAATTGATACTGCTCAAAACTTTATTGTTAAAGGAAATTTTGCAGAATATAATGAAACAGAAAATATATCTGTAATAACAGATAGTACACTGCTAATATTAACAGGACAACCTGACTCTTTGTTTTTGCATTCAGACACTATAAAAATTGTTTCTGACACTACACAATCTGTCAAAACTGCTCATGCTTTTCATAAAGCAAAATTTTATAAAAATGATATACAGGGAATAGCTGACTCAATCATATATACCTTCAAGGATTCTTTGATAACTATGTATTCAGAACCTGTATTATGGTCGGGCAAAAACCAGATAACAGCAGATACTATTAAATTAGAATTAAGCAATAATGAAATAAATACAATGCATCTCTTTAGCAACTCTTTTATAATTTCACAACTTGATTCTTTATATTTTAATCAGATAAAAGGGGAGGAGATGACAGGACATTTTATAAATAATAAACTAAAAAATATATTTGTGCAGGATAATGCTGAAACAATATATTTTCTTGTTCAGGAAGACAGCACTTTGATTGGGATAAATAAGTCAGAATCAAGTAATATGTCTATTTATATCAATAATGATAATAATGTAGAAAAGATTACATTTAGATATAAACCGGAAGCTACGCTTTATCCTGAAAAAGAACTATCACAAAAAGAGACGCTTTTAAGGAATTTTAAATGGATGGAAAATAAAAAACCCAAAAATAAATTAGATATTTTTAAAAATTAATAGATAAAAAATATTATATAACATATCCTATTCTGTTTTTCATTTTATCATTCATTTCTTTTTTCATTTTTTCTGTTACATTGCCTCGTAATGTATATTCTTCACTAAATACAGGATTTTCAGTCATAAGTTTTTTATGCTTTAACAAGAATCTTTCCAAACTAGATATAACTTTGGCAGGATTTCCTGAAGCTACGGTATTTTCAGGTATATCTGTTGTAACAACACTGGCAGCTCCTATAATTGAATTTTTGCCAATTATAACTCCAGGTAATATGATGCTACCTGCTCCTATAAATACATTATCTTTTATATCTACTTTTCCTATTTTAGCATAATTAAGATGTATTTTTGTACTTGCATCATGTGCGAGTATATGAACTCTTGGAGCAAGAGTTACATTGTCTCCGATAGAAATATGCCAGTAATGGCTATAATCAATTATTACTTCACGTTGTATTTTGCAGTTTTCCCCAATTTTTACTCCTCTTTTTTTAAAATCCTTTACATAATCCTGTTTGTTTAATTTATTATAGAGGAAATTTATTATTTTTTTGAGCATAGTTTTATGTTTTAAAATTAAAAGATTAAAAGATTGTAACGATTACAAGATTACATGTTAAACTTTATACATCACTACTTTAAAAAAAAATTATAATATCATAGTTTTTTTTATTTTAGAATTAGAACAAAATATTAAAAGCAAAATCGTATAAATTCTATATTTTGTTTGTTTATGTATAGGGCTAACAAACATTGAATGTAAAATATTAATTACAGCATTAAATCTATGATTTTTATATATATGATATTTTGCTATACCAAAATAAATTTCACTGATAACATCATTTCTTATTTTTTTAGATATTTTTTTATAAATATCCTGTTGTTTTGAGAAAAATTTTCTTAATCCGGATAGCATCACGTAGTAAGGATTATTTTCCAATTTTATTGAGTTATCGCTATGTATAATATATATAACAGTATTTTGTTTTAGTTGTAGCACAGGATATTCATTTGCAATAGAGAGCCAAAGCATCATATCTTCATTGACTATAGCATTTTCACTAAATTGATATTTACTTAATATCTTGTTATGGATACAGACCCTTGTTGGATTAACAGGATTTCTAAAGAAATAATCTATTGGGTTATTATATAAGTTATGTGTTTGCAGTATTATTAGCTTTCCGTTTTTTTGTATTAAATAATTGGAAAAGATGAGAGCAACAGGATTTTTTTTAACAGAGATAAGAGAGTATAGCTGTTTTAAGTGTTCATTTTTATATATGTCATCGCTATCCAAAAAGCATATATATTTTCCTTTTGCATTATTAATACCATTGTTTCGTGCAGCACTTCTTTCTTTATGTTGTTGATAGATATATTTAATTCTTGTATCTTTAAAAG
>CAZZDX010000141.1:0-8028 GCA_964653185.1 uncultured Bacteroidales bacterium | reverse complement strand
TGATATATTATATAATCACTTGATATTCTAATTGTTATCAGGCAACTGCCTGATTTTTTCACAAGCCCTAATCTAAAACAGCTTTAATTCCGGGCAGTTCTTTTCCTTCAATATATTCAAGTAAAGCTCCGCCACCTGTTGATATATAGCTAACTTTGTCAGCCATATTATATTTGTTTATTGCAGCAGCAGAATCTCCGCCTCCTATTAATGAATAAGCTCCTTTTTTAGTGGCATCCGCCACGGCTTTAGCAATAAATTTTGTGCCGTTTTCAAATTCAGACATCTCAAAAACGCCCATTGGTCCATTCCATAAAATGGTTTTTGACTTCTCAATAACTTTTGAAAATTTATTACAGCTATCCTGTGCAATATCTAATCCCATCCATCCTTGCTCAATTTTATCAATTGGACATATTTTAACATTTGCATCATTGGAAAATGAATCTGCAACAATACTATCTGTTGGAAGATAAATATTTACTTTCTTTTTTTTTGCATGCTTCATAATATCTTTGGATAAATCAATTTTATCCTCTTCTACCATTGAGTTGCCAATGTTTCCTCCCAAAGCTTTAATAAAAGTATAAGCCATTCCTCCGCCAATTATTATATTATCTGCTCTGTTCATTAACTGTTCAATAACAAGTATTTTCCCTGAAATTTTAGCTCCGCCTAATATTGCTGTAAAAGGATGTTTTGCATATTTAAGCACTTTATTAATATTGTTTAATTCCTTGTTTATCAAATATCCAAACATCTTATTATTAGGAAAAAAATCGGCAATAACAGAAGTAGAAGCATGAGCACGATGAGCTGTGCCAAAGGCATCATTAACATAAACGTCTCCAAGAGAAGATAATTTTTTTGCAAAGTCCTGATTACCTTGTTTCTCTTCTTTATAAAAACGTAAATTTTCCAGTAAAAGAACTTCTCCGGATTTAAGTTTATTAGAAATATCTCTGGCTTTATCACCAATACAATCATCAGCAAATTTTATTTTTGTATTAAGCACATCTGATAAATACGGAACTAAATGTTTTAAAGAATATTTTTCTTCATATCCTGATTTTGGACGGCCAAGATGAGACATAAGAATTACTGCTCCTCCATCAGAACGTATCTTGTTAATACTCGGAATAGCAGCATTAATCCTTGTAGCATCAGTAATATTATACTTTTCATCTAAAGGAACATTAAAATCTACTCTTATCAAAGCCCTTTTATTTTTAAAATTATAATTATCAATAGTATTCATAATATTATATAATTTATTCATTAATTATAAAAATGCAAAAATAATAAAATAGAACAAAAATAACGTCAAATATCATCAAACGTCAAGCATTTTTTATTTATTAATCAAAATTTTTCTTAACATATTAAGTGCTGTCAGAGTAGTTTTAATAATATTTCTTTCACGATTTTCGCCAAACAGATATTTTTTTGCTATAATTTTTTGAGGAGATGCAATAGCTATCCATGTTGTCCCTACAGGTTTTTTTGACGAACCACCAGTTGGTCCTGCTATTCCGGAAGTTGCTATAGCATAGTCAGTATTAAATTTTTTTTGAACATTTTTAACCATTTCAGTAATAACTTCTTTACTAACAGCACCTTTTTCAGCTATAATTTGTGAGTTTACATCAAGTATATTAATTTTTATCTCATTGGAATAAGAGACAACAGAACCCTTAAAATACTTGGAACTTCCCGGCACACTGGTAATTTTATGTGCTATATATCCTCCTGAACAACTTTCTGCTATTGATAATGTTTTATTATTTTTTATTAATAAATTTCCAATAATTTCTTCTAATTTATCATTGTCATATCCATAAATATATTCAGGTATAATGTTTTGTAAATATGATATTTGTTTATTGATTTCAATAAATAAATTTTCTTTATTATTTCCTGTTGCACTTAATCTTAATCTTACAATACCCGGTGATGGCAGATAAGCAAGTTTAATATATGGAGGCAGATTATTTTCCCAGTTTTCTATTGTTTTAAATAAAAAAGATTCTGCAATACCTTGTGTTAGAATTGTTTTGTGTATAATAGTTTTGGTCTTGAAACATTTAAGCAAATCAGGGATTACAAAATTGTTTATCATTGGTTTCATTTCAAAAGGCACTCCTGGCATTGACACAAATATTTTTTTATCTTTTTCAAACCACATTCCCGGAGCAGTTCCATTAATATTTCTTATAACAATACAATTTTCAGGCACTTCAGCTTGTTTCCTGTTAGGTTCTGTCAGATTAAATCCTCTTATTTTGAAAAATTTTTTAATATCATTAAAAATCTGGTTGTTAAAAACTATTTGTGTATCAAAATATTCGCAAAGAGTTTGTTTTGTTATATCATCTTTTGTCGGACCTAATCCACCTGTAATTAATATTATATCAGCACGGGATTTGGCTTGATTAAGAGCAGCGATGATATGTTGCTTGTTATCAGAAATTGTTGTAATTTGATATACCTCTATTCCTGCCATATTAAGTTGTTTGGCAATCCACGAAGAATTGGTATTGACAACCTGACCTATTAATAATTCATCACCAATATTTATTATTTCTGCTTTCATAATTATTTTTATTTTTACCTAATATGGACAAGCCAGAATCAATATTTAGAAACTATATTAGAAACTTTTCCAAAGTTTTAAACTTTGGAAGAGTTAATATTTATTAATATTATAATCAGAGACGCCGTGTCATATCAGTCGGGCTATATTGTTATAAAAATTTTCATCAGGCAACTACCTGATTAATTAGATATTAAAAAAATACATATAAATTTGTTATATAAAATAAGAACTCAATACATTTTTTATACAAAAAATTATTACTTTTGCTAAAAAAATAAAATATGAAAAATTATATCATTAAACAATCGGTAAATATATTATTAATTATTTTAATATTATTTAGTATTACTGTTTATGGTCAGGAAAAAAAGAATACTTCAAATTATAAATTTAAAAAAGAAAATCTTTTTACAGGCGGCGGTTTAGGACTTCAGTTTGGAACAGTAACACTTATTGATGTTTCTCCTATTTTGGGCTATAGAATAAATGATAATTTTGCTGTTGGCATTGGTGCTACTTACAAATATTATAAGGATAGCAGATATGATTTTTCAACAGATATATATGGAGGAAATGTTTTTGCAAGGTATTATATCTTTGATAATATTTTTGCACATGTTGAATATGAGTTGTTAAGTATAGAATCAAACTTATATGACCCTCGTATCACTCAAAATGTAGAACGTGTTATTGTATCAAGTTTTTTGGTTGGCGGTGGATACAGACAATGTATAGGAGGCAATTCATTTATTAATCTATCAATATTATGGAACCTGAATGAATCTATATACTCTCCTTATGAAAATCCAATTATAAGAGTAGGTGTTGATATCGGATTATAAATCTTTATCATCTTTAATTTTAATTTAAAATTAAACTGATATTACCTATTGCTTTTGAATTAAGAATGTTTAAAGCTCTTGAATAAGAAAGTATATTATTTATTACATTTTTACCGGGTGAAACATTTATACTATTTAGAGCATCTTTTACTTTTAGTATTGACTTATATTCTGTATTAAGTTTTTGATTTGATTTAATGGTCTTAGAAATCAAATTTTTATTTATACTATCAGTTTCATTATAAGTAAAAAGTATTAAGTCATTAAGTGTGTAATTTTTTTTCATAGGCATTATAATTTTATATGATTTTATAATGAAACGAAAAAATATTATAAATATTATAAAAATATTTACACTTTTTTCAGAAAAAATTTACACTGACAGGGATATATTTTTTTCAGATATTAATTTTCGCAGGTTGATAAGAGCATAGCGCATTCGTCCTAATGCAGTGTTGATGCTCACATCAGTTTGTTCGGCAATTTCTTTAAAACTCATATCAGCATAATGTCGCATAATTAACACTTCTTTTTGTTCAACAGGTAGTAGTTGGACTAATTTTTTTACGTCATTATGTATTTGTTCTGTTACTATTTTATTTTCAATAGGTTCATCATATACTTTTATTGTATTAAAGATGTCATAGTCATCTTTATTTTCAACAGTTGGTATTCTGTTTGATTTTCTAAAATAATCAATGGTAAGATTGTGAGCTATTCGCATAACCCAAGGCACAAACTTGCCTTCTTCGTTATAAGAGCCAGCTTTTAGAGTATTAATAACTTTTATAAAAGTATCCTGAAAAATGTCATCAGCCAATTGTTTATCTTTAACAATTAGCAAGATATAGACAAAGATTTTCTTTTTGTGACGAAGGATGAGTTTCTCAATACAAGATTCATCGCCGATTAAATATTGCTTAATTAGTTTTTCGTCACTAATTAAATGGGTGTTCATAACAACCTCCCTTTTTTATGTTAATATTAAGTAAAAGGGTAAATATTTAATCTATAATAAATCCTCCTGTAATTTTATGGTTAGTATTTTATTTATTTAAAGCAGATAATTCTATTATTAATAGCAATTATGACACAAAAATACAACAAATATTATTTCTACGCAAATTTTTTTTAATATTTTTTTATTTATTTTTTATTTATTTAGAGCTTAATATCATTAAAAGCCACTGAAATTAAATGTTTTAGCGATTAAACTTTTTTTAATATTTTTTTATTTTTTATAAGTTTTTACTTTTATTGAATAATTTTTTGATAAAAAGTTCAATTATGACATAAACCAAGTATATTTCTACGCAAATTTTATTTTATAATTTTTTACTTTTTTTGTTTATTTAGAGCTTAATATTATTAAAAGTCACTGAAATTAAATTTTTTAACAATTATTTTTTTATATTACTTACTTTAGAAGCAATTTTTTTACTTTTATTATCTGATTATCTGATATTAGTTTAAGAAAATAAGTTCCCTGTGAAAAATCAGATAAATCTATTTGTTTAGTATAATTTTTTGGTATATTTTTTAAGTTTTCTTTATAAATCAGCTTTCCGTAAGTATCTACTATAGATAAACTAACAACATTATATTGTTTTGAAGTATTATTATTTATTAAGATAGTAAAAACATCTTTTGAAGGATTGGGAAATACATCAACGGTTATATTATTATTGTCAATATGAGCAATCTCACCGCAGATTTCAACAATAACAAACACAGAGTCAGATGCCTGACAGTCATTACTGTCGGTTACAGTAACAGAATAAAATTCAGAACTTATGCCAACCAATGCACCGTCAATTTTTAATGAATCAAGGTTTGAACTATCTGACCATTCATATATATCAAATCCTGTTCCTGCATATAGTATTACATAGCTATCATTACAAATAGTTACTGTATCTTGTCCCAAATCAACATAAGGCAAAGGATTAACAGATATTAAAATAGTATCAGAAGCAGCACAATTGTTTGTATCAGTTACCTGCACATAATAAGTTCCTGAAGTATGGACATCAAGGGTCTTATTTGTTGTGCTGTCATTCCATAGATATGATGAGCCGAAATTTTCTGCATCCAAAGTAAGAATATTACCATCACAAAAACCGGTGTCATTGCCCAAATCAACATAAGGCAAAGGATTAACAGATATTAAAATAGTATCAGAAGCAAAACAATTGTTTGTATCAGTTACCTGCACATAATAAGTTCCTGAAGTATCTACATCAAAAGTTTGATTTGTTGTGCTGTCATTCCATAAATATAAAGAGCCAGGATTTTCTGCATCCAAAGTAAGAATATTACCATCACAAAAACCGGTGTCATTGCCCAAATCAACATAAGGCAAAGGATTAACAGATATTAAAATAGTATCAGAAGCAAAACAATTGTTTGTATCAGTTACCTGCACATAATAAGTTCCTGAAGTATCTACATCAAAAGTTTGATTTGTTGTGCTGTCATTCCATAAATATAAAGAGCCGGGATTTTCTGCATCCAAAGTAAGAATATTACCATTACAAAAGTTGGTATCATTACCAAGATTTACATTTGGCAAAGGATTAACAGATATTGTAATAGTATCAGAAGCAGAACAATTGTTTATATCAGTTACCTGCACATAATAAGTTCCTGAAGTATCTAGATCAAGAGTTTGATTTGTTGTGCTGTCATTCCATAAATATAAAGAGCCGGGATTTTCTGCATCCAATATCAAAATATTGCCATCACAAAGACCGGCATCTTGTCCTAAATCAATAACCGGTGATGAAACAATTATATTTATTGTATCATAGGCAACACAATCATAATTATCAGTTACCATTACATAGTAAGTTCCTGTTGTATCTGCTATAAAAGTTTGATTAGTGCTTGCATCCTGCCATAAGTAGCTGGTAAATCCTGCACCGGGATTCAGAATAATACTATCATTTTTACAAATTGTTGTATCATTACCTATAAAAACAGATATTGTGCATTCAGATAATTTTGCGATAAAAATATCATAAAAGCCATTATTTATCAAAGTATCAGAATAAAAACTGATAATATCACTTTGAAAATATCCTGTCATATACAAGTTTAGTGCATTTACGGCAATACCATTAGATGATTCTTCCTCATCACTTCCAACACTTTTAGCCCAGACAACATTTCCTGTTGGAGCATATTTTACAACAAACATATCATAACCTCCATTATTAGTTAAAACAGTTGAGCCAAAAGTAATACTTGAGCTATTAAAATTTCCTGATATAAAAATATTATTTGAAATATTTGTTGTAATACCAGTACCTTTATCCGTTCCACTATTTCCGGCATTTTTAGCCCATAAGGCAGTTCCGTTAGGAGCATATTTTGCAATAAAGACATCAGTATTAGGGTATCCATAAGTTCCGTTAATAGTTAAATTTATTGCTCCAAAAGATATATTATTACTTTCAAAGTATCCTGTAAGATAAACATTTCCTGATGTGTCAGCAGTAACACTTTTACCAATATCAGAGTCAGTATTTCCTGATCTTTTAGCCCATAAAACATTGCCATCGGAATTGTATTTTACAAGAAATATATCATCTGATCCGTTGTTATTTAAGATTGTTGAACCAAAAATAATGCTGTCGCTTCTAAATTGTCCTGTTAAATATACATTATTTGATAAATCGCAGATAATATCATTGCCAGCATCTTCACCATTGACACCTACATTTTTTGCCCATATAATATCTCCGTCAGCACTATATTTAGCAAGAAAAGCATCACTACCGCCATTATTATTTATTAGAATAATTGTATCAAAAATGATGCTATCGCTTCTGAAATCACCTGTTATATAAACATTATCAGAAGTATCAGCAGTAACACTGTAGCTATGGTCATAGCTGTCTTTTCCGGCACTTTTTGCCCAAAGGACATTTCCGTCAGAGTCATATTTTGCAAGAAAAATATCAGCAGTTCCATTATTTATCAAAGTATCAGAATAAAAAATGATAGTATCACTTTGAAAATATCCTGTTACATATACATTGCCAGAGTTATCAGTAGTAACATTGCAACTATAATCATAATTATTTCCTCCGGCACTTTTAGCCCAAATAATATTTCCATTTGGAGCATATTTTGCAAGAAATATATTACGGAGTCCATTATTATTAATAGTTATTGAGTCAAATGTGATACTTGAGTTAAGAAAAGTTCCTGTTATATATACGTTGCCATCATAATCAGTAGCAATGCTTCTTCCCATATCATCACCAAAACTTCCTATATTTTTAGCCCATTCCCAATCAGGAATTTGGGCTTCGGATATTATACTTACACACATTAATAAAACTGTAAGTATGTAATAACATATTTTTTTTCTTAAAAAATAAGATAAGTAGTTAGATAGTTTCACAGTAAAAAGTATTAGTTTAAATAAGTTATAAAAAAAATTATAAAAATAGCATAAATTATTAACTTTTGAAATGGCTAAATTAAAAAAAAAATGCTCTATTCTAAAAAAAAAGAAGTGAATATTTAAGGCTCTTCGGTATTTTTTATGGATAAAGAAATATGTTAGGTGTATATGTATAT
>CAZZDX010000140.1:0-8036 GCA_964653185.1 uncultured Bacteroidales bacterium | reverse complement strand
TTGTGGTTTGATAAAAAAATGGATTAAGATATATTAAAAGCAATTGACAAAAGTAAAGTCAATTTGTTGTGGTTTGATAAAAAAATGGATTAAGATATATTTAATGGGTCTTTATATGCCACTGTCGGTGAGTTGTGGTTTGATAAAAAAATGGATTAAGATATATTTTTTTTAAAACAAAAAATGAAGGTGCAACAGTTGTGGTTTGATAAAAAAATGGATTAAGATATATTTACTGAAAGGGGAGAATGATAGGGCTGCTTGTTGTGGTTTGATAAAAAAATGGATTAAGATATATTAAAGGAAATTGAAAGGTTGGGAATACACAGGTTGTGGTTTGATAAAAAAATGGATTAAGATATATTGAAATTAAAATTAGTTTCAACGTTCAGCAGGTTGTGGTTTGATAAAAAAATGGATTAAGATATATTGGTAATTAAAAAATTAGACCATTATCATTTGTTGTGGTTTGATAAAAAAATGGATTAAGATATATTCAGTAGAAGACGTGAGAGTAATAATAGAGAGTTGTGGTTTGATAAAAAAATGGATTAAGATATATTAGTTGGCTCTATGTCTTCTGATATTACTACAAAACCTAAGAAATATATCTTATAAAAAAGACAGTAGTTGAATGATTTTTATTATTCTTCTGCTGTTTTTTTTGTTTGTAATATTGCCAAAATCAAAAAAAAATAAAATATTTCCAATTGTTTTAATGTAGAGACACGCCTTGGCGTGTCTCTACAATGATTTTATATTTTTTTATTATAAAAATATCTACATAAAAATTCCATTAGGATTATTTTTATCTTTATTCCAGTTTTTCTGATTGTTTTTTATATATTTTTTTATTCTGTAAAATTCATTTTTATTTCTAACAATATGGTCATAAAATCGGGATTGCCAGTCAAACAAAATTTTATTTGAATTTGCATATTTTGTAACATCTCCTTTATAATGATTTATAATTGAGGGTAATGAATTTTTTATTAATCCACCAAATTTATTTGGGTTCCATCTGTGTTGTTGACAATGATGGTTTTTACGTTGTTGTAGAGACGCAAAATTTTGCGTCTCTACATTAAATGTCGCCTCTACATTACGTATTTTATTATTACTGTTATTGGTTATAATTACCAATCCATGAACATGATTTGGCATAACCACAAATTCGTTGATAACAACATTTGGATAATGTTTTGGGATTTCATTAAAATATTGTTTTGCAATTTTACCTGTTTCGGTATATTGCATTTGTTCATTTTTAATATCACCAAAATAATATTTACCTTTTTGTGTGCAAATTGTTACAAAATATGTACCGGGCAACGAATAATCCCAGTTTTTTAAACGGGTCGTTTCTGTTCTGTATTTATTTTGAAATTTTTCTGACATTTTAATGGTGTTTATATTGTTAATATTATTTGCATTAATGTTGGTGTTTGGTGTTGGTGTTTGGTGTTTGGTGTTTATAGAGACACGCCGAGGCGTGTCTCTACAAATATCAAATGTATCTTCTAAGTTTTTATTCAAAAAAAATCTGCTCAAAACATTTCCAATTGTTTTGGAGCTTCAGGTAAAGGTGTTGTTACTTTGCCCCAAAAATTAATAATATTTCCATATTGCTTATCTGTAACACACAAAATGCTTATCAGTCCTTTGTCCGGCATACACATTTGGACACGTCTAACATGAACATCAGCACTTTCTTTACTTGCACAATGACGGATATAAACAGAATATTGCATCATAGTAAATCCATCTTTTAACAAATATTTTCTAAATCCTGCTGCTGCCTTTCTTTCTTTTCTTGTATTTGTCGGAAGATCAAAAAAAACAAATAACCACATGATATGATATGCATTTAAACGGGTTTGTTGGAGCATTGTGTTGTATATATTGACGTGTTGTAGAAACTACAATAATACAGGATAGTCAATTTTTTTTTGTTCTCCTGCAAAACATCTTGCCAAAGATGCTGTTGTAATTGATAATCCAACCATTAAAGGACGTTTTACTTTTGTAAATTTCACATCACATGTCAGGGCTTGCAAAAATTCTGTTTTTCTTTGTTTTGTAATATTATGATAATCAGTATGTTGTTTCATCTGCATTACTACAATATTATCCACAAACGGGCGATATGGTTCCATAATATCATCAGCAAGACAATAGGCATTATATTTATTATGATGATGGATGCCAAGAGTAGGAATCAGTCCTGAACCTACTAATGCACGGGCAACAGCAGCACGCAAAATTGCATATCCATAATTTAAAGAAGGATTGGGAGGAAGACCAAAACGCTCACGCCTGAAATTATAAATGTCAAAAATGTTTTTCCAGTAATAACGGGCAGCCAAAGCTTCCTGCATACCAATATCTCCTGTTTTGACATTTGAAGCATAAATCAGCATAGTTTTATACTCTTTGCCAAGTTTTTTTAACATCAATGCCTGATTTTTAATTTTTGCTTCAATAATTTGTTTCCACAAATTCTTTTTTAATGCCTCTGTTGCTTTAATCTGGTTTCTAAAAACTTCGTTATGAATTTTATTAGTATCTAAATGAAAAAGCATAGAACAGGGAAGATGTTTTTTATTACAAAATACCAGTGCTACATTATTATCAGACAATTCCTGCACAACGGACTGGGTAATAGTTATTTGCTGATTATCCAATATAACAAAACCTAAATCCTCAATAACCGCCTGACTTATCTCTCCTGTTTCCTTATTGTTAATTAATAATTGATGATTTTTTGTTGACAGGTAAAAAGGATTTGAAAAATAAAGTATTCGTTTTAACATAATTTGATTTGTTGTTTTTGTTGATATTTATATTGTGTTTCTACAAATACCAAACATATCTTCTAATAATACCAAAAGTGTTTCTGTTCTTGTTTTGTTAAACCTTAAGGTCTTCAAGACCTTAAGGTTTAGTAATCAGTATTAATCTGTAATGTGTATAAGTATTAATATATTTTAGTGAATAGAATAATATTATTCAATTGTAAATTTATTGTTTAAAACAATATTATTATTGTTATGAAATTCAATAAACTCATTTTTATTATTAAACCATCCAATTACTGTATCTCGTTTTAGTTTTGTTGTTTTAATTGATATTATTGTTAAATACGAGCTCCATGGATAATCAAACATTTTTTCAACAAAACCGTGTTTTACAGGATTATTATGAATGTAATAAATAAGATTTTTAAAATATTTAGAATTATTGATTTCTATACGTTTAAAAGGGCTGACAAACAAAGGTCCATATCTGTTATATCGCTTATTAAATGATTTTGTATATGCATTAAATAAATTGGAAAAGTATTGATGAGGTGGTTTTTCAATTTTATCGTTTAATTTGATTAGAAAATGAAAATGATTAGGTAGTAATACCCATGCATAAGTGTTAGCAATTGGTTCTATATATTTTTCGTATAAACGTAAAAAATGTTCATAATTATCATTCTCAATAAATATATTTTTACCGTTTCTTCCTTTATTATAAATATGATAAAATTTGCCTTTTTTTAATAAAACTTGTTTCATTTTATAATAGTTATATATTTTAACAACTAACTGAACCTTAAGGTCTTAAAGACCTTAAGGTTTGATTGATTAAATAAAACATCAAATTTTTATTCTCATTTTATTTTCCAATTTTTGTTATTTTGCCTGTTGTGGATATTTTGAAATCCTTACCTTCAATAAGGGCATTGAATTGCGTATGATACAACATCCTTTTTATTTTATTATCACCAAATTTAAAAGCACCTGTTATAGGTGTTCCCAAATCAGATGATTTCCTTGCATCATTATGTTTCATCAAATAAATTCTGCCATAATTATTAGGGCTAATATTTAGTCCCGTTATCTGATATAATCGCATAAACAAATCTTCATTATCATCCCACTTAATTTCTTCTTCAGCAGAACTTTCATAAAGCAATACCATATCACCTTTTTTAATTACCTGATATAAAGGAAAATTATTCTTTTGTGAGATTGGAGTATATAAATCTAGCTTTCCATATTTTTTTTCAGAACTTTTCTTGCTAATGGCAACAGCATCAAAAAAATTTACCAGTTCAAAATCTCTTTTTGAATTTGGCTTATCAGTATCTTGCTGATAAATTGCCATTAAATAATTATCACCTGGTATTGCAAATAATTTTGGGTTTTCTGATGGTCTTAAAGGAATCATTTTACTTTTGTATTTTATTCTAACTTTCCGTATAGGAACAGGTTTTCTTGGTATGTTTTCGTCGTATTCATTTAATCTTTTTTTTCTTTTTCCCTCATTTTTTAGAAAGAAACCTTCCTTAATTGCTTTTTTAAAATCATCATATTTTTTAATACCATCCTTTATAATATTTTTAATTTTCTCATCAACAATTAATTCAATTTGATTTGAAGATAGGTCTTCCACTTTTATTCTGCGAACAAATTCTCCATCGGAACAATCTTTGGTTTTTCCATAGAAATATGCTTCATGCAAACTCCCTTGTGCAACATCACCACCACTATATACCTGTTTATCATTTTTATTTAATGGCTTACCATTTTTATAAACTTTCTTTTTAGAAGAAGCTGTAATTCGTTGGTCAAAGCGATGAGAAACAAGTGTATTTTTAACAAAGTTTACTGCATTTCCTCGTAAATTATAAAAACCTCTCAGTTCTTTATAGATTTCATCTCGTATTTTCTCAATTACTTCTTTTTTGAATTGACCGTACTCATTGAATTTATTGAGTTTTTGATATTCATCTTCTTTTGCTTTACCTGATAATTTCTCTATACGTTTTATGTCTGCATCAGCTATTATACTATTGTTAGCAATGATTTGATTTATTTTAGTATTTATTAGGGCAATAGTAATGGCATCGACTGTATGATGGCGGTGATCATCTCTGGACTTTTTTGGATAAAAATATCGGGTTTGTTTTTGTTCGTTATAGGAAATATATCCTTCAATAATTTTTATATTTTTTTCTGACGAAGGAGTTTTGTCCTCTTTTTTAATTTTTTTATACTCTATAATATTATCACTATCATCTATACGCACCCAATATTTTCCATTTTCCAGTTCTTGTCTAACTATAAAAGAAGGGTTAAGTATTGAATTAAATCCTAATAATCTTCTGACAATTGAAGTACTCACACCATTTGTAACATTTACTTTATTAGATGGAAAAGAATTCCATAAATGTTTTTTTAATTCAGTAGCAATATAGGCATTATTATTCAATTGATTATTTTTAAACCCTTCTATTTCGTCTGATTTCAACAAGAAACGCTTTCGTTTTTCTTTTGAAAACTTTTTAATCTGTTTAAGAAATTTTCCTTCTTCTTTCCCAAGGGTTTCAAAGTATTCAAGAGGTGTCTTGTTTAACTTTTTTGCATTAAAATCACGAAAAGCCAGTGTCTTATTTAAAAAGGAATTATCATGACTCTTGCTAAAAGGGACAATGTGTTCAATTTCTATAACTGAACTCAATAGTTGACTTAAACTGATTGGTCTGTTTTCATATGGATCAACTCTCTTACATTCTTTCCATAGTTTATATTTTTCATGGTCTCGGATATCAATGTTTTTACAAAATGTATTGAAGACTTTAATATCTATAAATTGTTTAATATCATCAATAGATTGTTTTGAGAAATCTAACTCAAGGTAAAGTTCAAATTTCCTAATCAAATCACTTGAAGGGTCAATTTGTATTCCTTTGATTTCGGATAATATTTCTGCATATTTTTCACGTTCTTTTCTTTTATCTTCATTTCTTTGGTGCATTTTTTGTCTAACATCTTTTGATTTTCTTAATTCTCTTGATAATTCAATTCTTATTTCATCAGGTTTGCCATATTTAAGTTGCCCTCTATCGTCTTTTTCTTCAATAATTGTATTAATTATTTTAATTGCTTCGGTAACTCCTCTTTGGACAACAGCGTTTCTAAGTTCATTATTTTTTAATGGAGGAATCTTATATTCTAGTTGAGAATTGTTGTTTCTTATATCTGAAGCGCTTTCATATCCTAATTCTGTGGCAGCTTTCGTAGGATTATACCCTTGCTTCATATACGAAAGTAGTTCTTTCAATGCTTTTGTAGAATAGCTACAAATATCCGGTTCAAAAGCAATACGCGAATATTTTTCTAATTGCTCATCATTTAGCCCGATTTTTTTTACTGTTTTTTGCCATGTAGTATTTTGTATTTGTTTTTTTCTGTTTTTTCTTAATACAGGCCCATTAGATTTTTGTTCTCCTTTTAGCCAATCAATATGTTTTATAAAATTGCTAGAGAAATAAATGTTGTGCCAAAGTGTTCTTTGTTCATTTGAATATTTAATAGGTTCATTATCTGCAGAACCCTCTTTGGGATATAGTTTATTCCAGAAATCTTTGCCAAGTGCTTCTATTAATTTGGCTTTTGTAACATTTCCAATAAGTCTATTTTGATTAAACCGTGCTTGTTTGTTTATACCAAGTTCTATAATAAGTTGATTTAAATATAATTTATCCTTTTCTTCTATTTTTCCACTTAATTTAATCTGTATTAAGGTATCGAGTTTATTTGCAAGAATATTTTTCTGATTATCTTTTAATTCTTCATAATAATTGTTTCCTTTTATTTTATATTGTAATTTATTTAATTGTTCCCATATTCTGAATTCCTGAAATTCAAAAGAACTTTTTGGAGCACAATCAAGATATTTTTTTACTTCAATGAAATCCCCATTTTTATCTTTAATATAATTTTTTTCTTTATCCTTTTTATAATACGTTTTGTATTTATAAATACATTTATTACGTAAATGTTTTTGTGAACGTAAATCTCTTTGGTAAAAAATGGTTTCATCTTTAATTCTTTTTTTATTTTCAGGTGTAAGTTCACTATGATATTGTGATTGGAATTCCCAAATAGCATCAAATTCTTTTTCAAACATTTCCCGTAGGGTATAGTGTTTTTCTCCTCGTATTCGTTCTATAGGTTCATTTGGATTAAATGAATCTTTATTTTGTTCAATCAAATAGTAATAATATGAGCCAATATATGGATGTTTAATTTTATTTTTATTATAGGCAAGGTCAATTTTTCCTTGCAATCCCTTTATCGCTTTTATTACAGTGCCTAGATTCTCATTTTTTTCATCATTCAGAATAGCTTCTCCTTCTTCTTTTTTATTGCTTAAAAATCCTCTATGATTATTAATTTGAAGAAAAATTCTTCCCAAATTTTCTTTCCTGATTTCTTTTTCTAAAGCATCTTTTCTTAGTTTATACAATTCTATAGTGTGTTCTTTTTTATTTCCTTTTTTGTTTGTATAAAACTTATTATCAGGAAAAAGTCCTATCTCTTTTAATATTGTCTTTAATTTTTTTCTTCTAAGTTTAAATCTATAGTTCAGCCTTCGTGCCCCTCTGGCACCTCTGCGTACTTTATTTTTTGAGGTTTCACTTTGATTTTTCGAATCAATATTTACACCTTCGGAAAATATTCTACTGCCAACACCTAATATTTCTTTTTGTTCATCATCAATAACAGCCCACCCAATAGAGTTAGTTCCTAAATCTAATCCAAGTATTTTTGCCATAATTTTACTTTTTTTTTATTTTATAATTTTTTTCTTTTGTCAAAAATACAAAAAAATATAGATAAAAATTTTTTTTATATTAATTATTTGTTATATATTTGCAATTAATTAAGAAATAATCCATTTTTCTTATCACAATAAGGCTATATGCCGTAGGTTATTACAACCTTTAGCCCCGCTTCGGTGGGGCTTTTTTTATATATTAATTTTTGTAACTATAATTAGATATCAGACAATTGTATAATTAAATTTTGAGTCCTTTCAAAAAAGTAGATATCTACTTATTTATTATGCTGTTTGGCTACTAATTGCAAATCCCGTATTTATCAGTACATTTATCTGGACGAATGTCTGATTGACTTTTTTTTATAAAAAATTTCACTATTATCCGACTAAAATTGAAAAACAAATTTTTTAAATCATAA
>CAZZDX010000139.1:5130-8041 GCA_964653185.1 uncultured Bacteroidales bacterium | reverse complement strand
ACAATAATAAGCCTTTTAGAAAATTTAAGCATTAAAAATGTCCTTTAAACCTAAATATATTAAAACAAAAAATGTTACTAACTCTGCAATCCCGCACCGCCGTGGAGAGAGAAGATTAAAGACCCAAGCCCCAAATTCAAAGGTTAAAACAACAACTCTTTTTTTCTTCCTCTTGGGTCTTGGGACTTGGAGCTTGGGGCTTGGATTTTTTAGTCCCTGTTATTCACAGGATTTATTATGTGTTGCAGAACAGATCAAAGTTAATTCATCCTGTGAGCTTTATGTCAAAGGCGACATAACAGGAACAAGCGAAAGTATTGATAATGATGGGGATATTTATATTACTGAAAACTGGACAAACAATGCTTCTGATAATTTTTTACAGGGCACAGGAACAATTATATTTAATTCCTCTGAATCTCAAAACATAACAGGAACTTATAAAACCGTTTTTTATAATCTTACAGTAAATAATACCGGAACAGGAATAATCATCGGCAATGATATTGATGTTACAAATACTCTCTTAATGACAAATGGTGATATAGACCTGCAAAACTTTATTATTGATTTAGGCACAACAGGTTTATTAACAGGCGAATCAGAAGCACACAGGATAAAAGTAGGCGACCCAATGAATAATACAGGAATAATTAAAACAACAAAAACTGTTGACAATGTAACAGATTTTAACCCTGCAAATCTTGGTTTAAAAATAACCACAGATCAAAATCTTGGCTCAATAACAATAGTTCGTGGTCATCAGAGGCAACAAGGCACTGGCTCATTTACAGGAAATTATGGTATTGCCAGATATGTTGATATTCCCGGAATAGGCGAAATTAACGGTTCAAATATTAATATAAAACTTAAATACTGGGATGCAGAATTAGAAGGATGTACCGAAGATAATCTTGTGCAGTATCAGTATGTAACACAATCAGGAAATACCTGGTGGACTGACTTAACAGGTACAGTAAATACCAGCACAAATTTATACACACCTGCAAATAATCCCTATACTTCTTATATTTATGGCTCAGCATATTCATCTATAACTTTTAATAATAGATTTACATTTGGCTCAACAGATACTCCTTTGCCAATAGAACTACTTAATTGGACTGTTAAATGGCTTAATAATAATAAAACCCAGGCCATTCTTAACTGGACAACAGCTTCGGAAATAAACAGCGATTATTTTGAAATTCAGCATACACAGGATTTATCATCATGGACAGTAATAGGCAGCATTCAGGCAAGCGGTAATTCTTCTTCAACCGTCAATTATGAATATATTGACAATAATCCATATAGTAAAATTACCTATTACCGGCTAAAACATGTTGATTATGACGGAAGTTTTACATATAGCAATATTCTGGCATTAACCAAGGATAACACTGTTATTGAAATTATAAATATTTATCCAAATCCTGCTGAAAACACTGTTTGGTTTGAAGTGCTTTCAGCACAAAATACAAATGTTACTGTCCATATAACAGACCCGCTTGGCAAAGCTGTTTTCACAAGAAAAGCTCAGGTTGTTGTGGGCAAAAATTTATTTAATATTGATATCAGACATTTTGCTTCCGGCACATACATTTTAAAAGTTGTTACTGAGACAGGTAATCATAAAACATCAAAAATATTTGTAAAAAAATAATAATAATATTAATTTTTCCAAAGCAGTAGATAAAATAATTAATTAATTCTAAAAAAAACAATGAAAAATTTAAAAAAAATTCTATCAATCGCTTTTTTAATTGTCAATTGTCAATTATCAATTATCAATTGTTTTGCCCAAAATATTGGAATTAACGAACCAAACCCGGATAATTCTGCTATGTTAGATATAACATCTACAAAACAAGGATTACTAATACCAAGAATGACAACAGCACAACGTGAGGATATTCCTGATCCTGCAACAGGATTGATGATTTACAATACTAATACAAATGAAATAAATTATTGGAATGGTTCATTTTGGTATAAAATAGATTTAAATCAGACATCTGCAACAACAGGAACAAGTACTCCTTCGGTAGAAGGAGGAATAGCAATAAATTCTACAGGGGCAGAACCTGATTCGTCTGCAATACTTGATATAAGTTCTTCTATCAAAGGAATTTTAATACCAAGAACAACACAGGGAACAATAACATCTCCTGCACAAGGATTAATGATTTTTAACACATCAGATAATAAAATCAGTTATTATGGTACTAGCTGGGAGACACTATGTGGAGAACAAATTAATAATACAATAGGAGAAGGAACATTATCTTCAAAAGGTATTGGAATTAATATTCTTACACCTGACCCTTCTGCAATATTAGAAATTTATGCAACAGACAGGGGCTTACTTATACCGCGAATGATTTCTGTACAACGTGATTCATTAAAAACTCCGGCAACAGGACTTTTAATATATAATAATACGGATAACAGAATAGAAATTTATACAGGTTCAGCATGGTATGAACTTGTGTATTATACACCATCAATGCCGGGTAGTATAACAGGAGATAATCCTGTATGTTCAGGAGATGCAGGCGAAGTTTACAGCATATCATCTGTTTCAGGTGCAACGTCTTATACTTGGTCTGTGCCAAGTGGAGCATTTATAACATCAGGACAAGGCACAACATCAATAACAGTAACATGGGGCAGCACTTCAGGGAATGTAAGTGTTTATGCAAGTAATGGATGTGGAAATAGTGGTGCACAAAACCTTTATGTAACAGTTAATACCGTACCAACAGGAGTAACAGCATCAGCCAGCCCGAACCCGATTTGCGCAGGAAGTACATTAACATTGACAGGAGGAGCAACAGGTGCGACAAGTTGGAGTTGGACAGGGCCGAACGCTTTCTCGTCTGCATTACAAAGCCCGACCATAGCAAGT
>CAZZDX010000139.1:0-5030 GCA_964653185.1 uncultured Bacteroidales bacterium | reverse complement strand
TCACCACAGCAGGAGCAGGTGTTTATACACTAACAGCAAGCAACGCTTGTGGTTCGGCAGCACCAGTGAATACAACTTCGGTAACTGTTAACACAGTCCCTTCTGCACCAACCGCAGGAACTCACACACTTTCAGCAACACAAATTATCTGGAACTGGAATACTGTTTCAGGAGCAACAGGCTACAAATGGAATACTACCAACAACTACGTCACAGCAACAGATATGGGAGCCAGTACCAGCAAGACAGAAACAGGACTTACCTGTGAAACTGCATACACAAGATATGTATGGGCATACAATGCTTGCGGAAATTCAACTGCAACAACATTAAATCAAACAACATCTGTCTGCCCTTTCACCTGCGGCACTGCTACAGTTACTTTTACTTACAGGGGTAGCGGTGTAACTTATGGAACAGTAGTAGGCGTAAATGCTAAATGTTGGCTTGATCGTAATCTTGGTGCTACACAGGTAGCTACAAGTAAAACAGATGCTGCTGCTTATGGCGATCTTTTCCAATGGGGACGACTTGATGATAATCATCAGGACCGTACCAGTGGCACTACAACAACACTTTCAGGTACTAATGACCCCGGTCATAGTAACTTTATTACAATAATTGGTGCTCCTAATGATTGGCGTAGTCCACAAAATAATAGTTTATGGCAAGGTGAAAGCGGTATCAATAACCCATGTCCAAGCGGATGGCGTTTACCGACAGACCTTGAATTAACTGCTGAAAAGGATACTTGGTCATCTCCTTATGATGACGCAGCTTTTGCCAGCCCTCTTAAACTTGTTGTGGCAGGCAGACGTGGTTCGTTCACTACTAATGGGATTCTTTCAGATGTTGGAGACACTGGCTACTATTGGAGTTATACAACTAGCGCCACCCTTTCTAAAGGACTGATCTTCTACGACTCCTATAGAGGTGTGACTACTTACAACCGGGGCTTAGGCATGTCTGTTCGTTGCATTAAGGATTAGCGACACTTTGATTTATTTGGCACTTTGACACTTTACCAACACGTCCCGTAGGGCGTGTTGGTTTTTTCTCATAAGCTTATAAAAATTACCAAAATATTTAAAATGAAAAAATCTGTATTGAAAAATAATCGTGGTTTGCCATGTTAATTATCATGAAAAGTATACCACTAATTCTCACCAAAAGTGCACCACTTAAAATCATCAATAGTTGACGAAGGAGCGTAGCGACTGAGGAAACTATTGATGATTTTTCCACTCCTGCAATATTGCAGGTTTTCGGAAAGCATATAGTAGAAATCAATTTTATTTTTTCCAACAACTTCATCAATGCAATTTTTTTAGAAAGTAGGCAAAGGATATGCACGTGATTCCTGTAACCGCCAATTTTTACAGGATAACATTCCATGTTTGGACATATCCCACCGATGTATCTGTAAAGTTCCTCCTCCACAGAGTCAATGATAAGGGGTTTCTGATATTTAGTGCTGAATATGATATGAGTGTACTGGTTTACAAGTGATTGTCCCATAGCTGCTTTATTTTGAGGACACCCTTTCAGGGCTTTAGTTCTTTGTTATCGTTTCTTTTCTTCACAGGGTTTTGCCCTGTGTTATTGATTTTGCCCTTTCAGGGCTTCATTAATATTTTCCCTGTTGATTATCAACAATTTAGCAAGTCCGAAACTTCATTAAATTATTTCAATTCGCCTTAGGCGGAATGGCGGTTTGGCATTAATTTACACAGTATTTTATGATAAAAATATATAAACAGGATAGTTCCCAGGCATTTTATTATTATAGTTGAATATATTAATCCCCAGAAGCCAAAATTTATTATAAATATATAATCAAAAATAAGATTAAGTAAACCAACTATAATTAAGAAGTGCATACCCATTTTAGCATGACCTGTAGATACAGCAAAAGGAGATACCATTCCCAACAACATAGAAGTAAAATATAAAGGTAGCATTACAATTAAAAGATGCTTCATATCATCAGTATAATATTTATTAAAAAACAAACTGAATATTTCATGTTTTAATAAAATAAACATTAAAAGAAAGATGATACTTATTATTATTGAAAAAAATAAATATTTTTTAAATTTTATATTAACCAAAAAATAATTTTTAGTTGAAAAATATTTAGTAATATCAGGTGCAATAACTTGTCCTATAATTGTAAAAGGAATAATAAATAAAGCTAATATTTTATATGCTATTTCGTAAAAACCTATTTCTTTAATAAAATCATAATGTCCTAAAAATAATATATCAACACGCCATGTAAAAAAGGCAAATATTCCCGAAACACCAATAAATAATGAATACTTACCTATTTCTTTAATAATTTTTTTGTCTATCTTAAAATTAAAATTTTTGTATCTAACAGCTAAAGCAATAAATAATAAGAAATAAAATAAGTTTTGTGCAATTAAAGCGCCTGTTAATTTATATTTATTAACTAATATAAAAACAAAACAGAGAGATATGGAACTAATAATTAAAGAAATGATTGATAATTCTTTAAATTTTTTCAATCCTCTGTAAATTCCATCATAAAGAAAGCTAAGCGGGGCAAAAAATAATAAAGGCAAAAGATAATATATATATAATAAATATTGCTCTGAAAATATAAATCTGGCAAAGAGCAAAACGAGTAAAAAAATTATACAGCTTAATATTAATATTATCAGGGCTGCATTAAACAAAACCAACTTTATTTTTTCTTTATTTACAGCATTATATTCAGCAATATATTTGCTGGATGCTTTTGATATTCCAAAATCAGTAAAGCTTATAAGAAAAAATATAATTGTTAATACATAATTATAAAGTCCAAAAACAAAAGCATTAAGTAACTTGGCACATATCAAAAAAATGAGAAATGTTATACCTTTTGTTCCAAATATATGAAGAGCTCTCCATATTATATTATGAACAGTTTCTTTGTTTTTTATATTTATTTTATTAAACATATAGATATTATTACAAATTCATACTCTATCAAATAATTTTCTCAAATTCCGCAATAATTTTATCATAATTATATATATCCTTAATTTTTTTGTATCCTGTTTCGCCCAAATCATTTCTCAATTTATCATTATTTAGAATAAGTTGTATATTTTTTATATATTCTTCTTTATTGCGGGCAAACATTAAGCAATCTTTGCCTATTATTTTTAATTCATAAGTAGGATATCCGACAACTGTTTTTTTTGCTGCCCAGTAATCAAACAGTTTAATAGGACAAATTGAATCATTAAGTTTACCTGATTTTAATGGCAAAATACCAAATAATGTCTCTGCCATTAATTTTGGAATATATTTACTGTCTATATTTCCTAATATATTTATATTATCATATTGTTTTGATTTGTCAAGTAAATAATTATATAAATCGCCTTTGCCATATATATTTAGCTGTAAATCAGGGAATTTTTTAAAGACATCAAAAAGCAAATCAAAATCATACCAATCTCTTAAATTTGCAACAAAATTAACTTTATTTTCACATTTTTTCTTAATATATTTCTGCGTCTCTGCAATAAATTCATTTGATTTTCCATTAGGTATAATAGATACATTGGAGTTGTATCTTTCAAAAGATTCTGCCTGCTTATGACTTGTGCTTGTTACAGCATAAGATAACAGCCCGATAATTGGCTTTGCAATAAATTTCCAGTATAAAGCACGGAGTTTGCTTGTCTCTACTCTTTCCCAATTGTCAGTAACATCAAAAATAAATTTAATTTTTTTTAATTTGCAATATATACAAGGAGCTAAACTCATCAAATGGTCAAAAGAAATTACAACATCGGGCTTGTTTTTTTTAATATATCTGACATTATTAATATTTTCATATATTAAGACCAGAAAAGATTTTCTTAATTTAATGTTTCTTTCAATGACAGTCATATTTTTATGGATCTCATTTTCAGAAACATTATGTAATCTTATACTTGATTTTTCCCAGTTTTTATATCGGACAGGATTAACATAAACGCAATGATTTCCTGATTTTGAAAGCATAAGAGTTGTCTCGTGCCGTCTGCCTCTGTAAAAATTCCATACTACCTGAGAAAAAAGTAAAATCTTCATTATTATTTTAAAATAATTTTAAATTATATACAAAAATAGTAATATACTTTGAGAGGTTATATTTTGCGTAATATAATTTGTTATTTATTTTGGCTTTGCTCAACACAAGTGGCTTTGCCGTCATTGATAGTAGAGACGTTGCATGCAACGTCTCTACTTCGCTCACGTCATTTATTGTCATTGTTTCATTAACCATATAACCATTTAACAGTTTAGCAATTTAACAATTTTATCTGTTTCAGGCAATTGCCTGATAAATTATCTCAAATTATTACGAAGCAAAGTATATTAAGGATTTTTACTATTGATTTTTTTTTGTTTAGATTTTAAGCAGGAAACTTGTCAGAGATATATGTCTATTAATCCTTCAGGGGCTTTAATATTCAGCTGTTTATTTTTGCGGTCAACTTTTACGATTATCTCGTCAGTTATTGGTATAAGTATTTCTTTGTTATTAAAATTTATCTGTAATATTTTTTGATGTGTATATTCAAGTATGTTTTCAATATTACCAATAAAGTCATATTTTTGGTCTATAACCTTAAAACCAATAATTTCATGATAATAAAACTTATTACCTTTTAGTTGTGGTAATAATTTTATGGGAAGATAAAGTTTAGAATGCAGGAACTCTTTAGCTTTTTCAGAGCTGTCTATATCCTGAAGCTTTACAATAGCTTTGTTATTTTGTTTGATTTTTATATTATCAATAAAAAAAGGTATGAGTTCTTTATTGATTTCAATGAAGACAGAGCTAATATTTTCGTATTTTTTGGTATCGTCAACATCTAAATAAAATATCATATTACCCTTATTCCCATGAATTTTGTTTATATATCCTAATAAGAAAAAATCTTTTTTATTCATTAGAGATAATTATGGCACTTCGGTATTTTTTATGGGTGAAAGAGTATATATGTCCAATGGTATAAATT
>CAZZDX010000138.1:5037-8067 GCA_964653185.1 uncultured Bacteroidales bacterium | reverse complement strand
GTAGCCGGTGACTGGAACAATAGCGGTACTTTTACACATAACAACGGAACTGTGATTTTTAATGGTGACTTTGTTCAATCTATTCAAGGAACCAACATCACTTCTTTTTATGATTTAACTGTCAATAACTCTTCTGATGGAATTGTTATTAACAAAAACATTATTGTTAAAGATACATTACAACTAATTGATGGAGATGTTAATTTAAAAGATGACAGTATTGATTTAGGCACAACAGGAATATTAACAGGCGAAACAGAAGGAAACCGAATAAAAGTAGGGGACCCAATGAATAATACAGGCATAATTAAAACAACAAAAACTGTTAACAATGTAATAGATTTTAACCCTGTAAATCTTGGTTTAAAAATAACCACAGACCAAGATCTTGGCACAATAACAATAGTTCGTGGTCATCAGAGGCAACAAGGCACTGGCTCATTCACAGCAAATTATGGTATTGCCAGATATTTTGATATTCCAGGAATAGGTGAAATTGACAGTTCAAATATTAATATAAAACTTAAATATTGGGATGCAGAATTATCAGGACATATAGAAGCTAATCTTGTGCAGTATCAGTATGTAACACAATCATCAAATACCTGGTGGACTAACTTAACAGGAATAGTAGATACTATCGCAAATTTATACACACCTGCAAATAACCCTTATAGTTCTTATATTTACGGTTCAGCATATTCAGCTATAATTTTTAATGACAGATTTACGCTTGGCTCAACAGATATTCCTTTACCAATAGAACTATTAAACTTTGATGCTGTATTAACCGGAGATATTGTTGAACTAACATGGACAACAGCATCAGAAATAAATAATGATTATTTTACTGTTGAAAAAACCAAAGATGGAAAAACTTTTAAACAGGTAGCAATAATAAAAGGTGCAGGAACCAGTAAAGAAATCATTAATTATTTTGCTATTGATGAAAATCCTTATCAGTATATATCTTACTACCGGTTAAAACAAACTGATTATGATGGAAAATATAAATATTCCGACTTGGTTAGTATAAATAATCCACATAAATATAACTATAATAATAATGGCTTAATAGTATATCCAAATCCTTCAAAAAGTAAAAATTTTTATATAAAAATAAACAAGCAAGTAATAAATAAAGAGATATTAATTAATATTTATGATATATTTGGTAAAGAATGTTATTCTGAAACTGTATTTTTTGACAAAAACAATATAGTTGAGATTCGTCCAAATAAAGAATTACATCCCGGTATTTATCTAATTGCTGCTTATGGTAAAAATTATTATTCGGCTGCAAGATTAATAATAGAATAATATTTTTGCACAAGAAAAGTTATTTAAGGGGACTTCTAATAATAACAATCTTTAAAGAAAAATATGTTTTTTTTCATAATCCCCTTATTTATTTATCTATATATTGAATAAGTAATCTGATTTTAATTAATCCTTTTTGTTTACTGGCATCTTCAAGTGCAACGCCAAGAATCATTCCTGATTTTGTTGATTTCATTGCAACTCCCCGAGTATTTGAAGATGTAACAGGGTCACCTGCTTTAATTGGTCCACATTTTTTGATAATTTTGTTAATCTCATATTTTTTAGAGTGGACTTACATAATTATTTAAAATTTATACATTGCTATCCAATCAAACTTCAGTTTTGAAACATCTTTAGAGACAACTACCTTAAAACCGTTTACATTTTTTTTTGCAATACTCAATATAACAGCAGGATTATTGCTGGTAATAGTTATTAGAGGTATATTGCCTTTGAGTTCGTTTTTAAAAACTTCGGAAAAATCAACCCAAATTTCCGTTCCTTTCATCTCTGCTGAGCCGCCATCAAAAATTTGCTTTAGTTTGGTATTTTCACTGGTTCCTGGTGGTGTATAAAAGGCTCTGTTTATGTTTACAACGATTTTTCCCTCTCCACTTTCCAGATTACTCATAGAGAAACCAATGATTGGCCCCGATTTAGTTGCTTTCATTCCATAGCCGGCTTTATTTGATGATGTTATTGGATCACCTGGTTGGATTGGACCATTTTCTGTTGTAACCAAAACCCGAACACGACCTGCAAGAGTGATAGGTGAACCTTGATCACCAGCACTTTTTGGGTTAAACTTACTAAGTATTTCTTTTCTTCGTTGCCATATTGGGTTGCTATCGTCAGGCCGTCTATCTTCAGACATTAATTTCATGAGTTCCTTATGATCTTGCCTGTATTCATCAGCATGTTCTGTTGGTCCTATATAAATTGCCGGGTTTTCTGATTTTACCCCAATAAGAGCAAAATCATAAGCCTTTTCACTTATTTTAACCCGTGTATATTTAGGATCATCACTCGGTTGACTTAATGAAACAAGAGCCGCTTTAGGTATTTTGCCATCATCGGGATACATCTCTGCGATATCCCAATAGTTATCAGCATATATGTCACCATTAAAATATCCTGCCCAATCTGCTGCTACGTTTTCACAAGCGCCATAAACACCATAATCAGCAAAACCAGCATCATCATAAGCATAGCCATATACACCTATACCACCATCGTCGCATCTTCCAAGTACACCAGTGCCGCCGTTATAAGTTGTTCTACCCCAGTGCCCTGTCCATACATCAGAATGCCCGGTTGTAGCACAATAATTAGCAGAACCTGTTGTTACACCTACCATTGCTACCCTGTCAGCTTGTCCACTAATAAAATAAGCTGCACCACCGCCAGCACCAGAACCAGTCATTGCTCCTACATATCCTAAATAGCCATTTGTTATTGAACCGCTGGGTTGATAAACATGCAATTTCCCATTAGGGGTAGTTGTTCCAATGCCGACATTAGTTCCATTATCATAAATCTGGCTACATACAGCTGATGTCCCATCTGATTTGATAACAGTATTTGCTGTAGCACATCCTACTGGACCTGCTGGTCCTGTTGGTCCTGTTGCTCCGTCTGTTCCGTCTGCACCGTCTGCTCCTGACGGTCCTGATGGACCTGCTGCACCGTCAGCGCCATCTGCTCCTG
>CAZZDX010000138.1:0-4937 GCA_964653185.1 uncultured Bacteroidales bacterium | reverse complement strand
TCTGCTCCTGCCGGTCCTGATGGACCTGCTGCACCGTCAGCCCCATCTGCTCCTGACGGTCCTGATGGACCTGCTGCACCGTCAGCGCCATCTGCTCCTGACGGTCCTGTTGCACCGTCTGCACCTGATGGTCCTATTGGCCCTATTGGTCCTATTGGTCCTATTGGTCCTGGCGGTCCTGTTGAAACATCACATAAAGAAATCCATACAGATGTTGGTGCTCTGTAAAAGAAAAAACACATTGAATCTATATCATAAACTAACAAACTATTGGAAGATGGAGTAACAGTCATAGCTAATCGTTCGGCTGCTGTCATTCGTGGGACTAAAAGGCCCTTATCTGTTGCAGATAAATCCAATATTGAAGATGGGTCAGGTGTAATAGTTCCTATACCTACATTATCCTGAGCTTTTGCTGGAAAAAAAGATGATGTAAAGAGCAAAAAACCCAAAATAATAATTTTTAAAGAAATATATATTTTATTCATAATTATTTATTTTTTTAAAAAATTATACAATAATACACTTTTTATTTGTTAATTCCAAATTTTTATGTAATAATTTTAATTTTATTTTTAAAAAAGTTTAAAAATAAAAAAATTTATTTCAAATCTGTAAGTGCAGTTTTAATACGATTAACAGCTTTTTCAATTGTGTTTTTGTCTGTTGCATAAGATAATCTTATGCAGTTAGAATCACCAAAAGCAGAGCCGGGGACAAGGGCAATATTTGCTTTGTTTAATAAATACATACAAAGGTCTGTTCCATTTTTAATAAATGTGTTGCCGTCTGATTTTCCATAATAATATGTTACATCAGGAAAAACATAGAAAGCACCTTGTGGAACATTTGTTTTCAGACCCGGTATATTTTTCAAAAGATTTAATAATAAGTCCCTTCTTTCTCTAAAAGCTTTACACATTTTTTTCATATCTTCGGACTTACAAGGGTCTTTACTTATTGCTGTTATAGCTGCGCGTTGGGTTATTGAGCAGGTTCCTGATGTTATCTGACCCTGAAATTTATCGCATGCTTTTGCTATCTCTAATGGAGCTCCAAGAAAACCAAGTCGCCATCCTGTCATTGCATAGGCCTTGGATACACCATTGACTAGTATAACTTTATCTTTTATAAAATCAAATTGTGCAATACTCTCATGTTTACCAACAAAATTAATATGTTCGTAAATCTCGTCAGAGATAACAAATATATTTTTATGTTTTGCAATAACTTGTGCAATTTCTCTTAATTCTTCTTTTGAATAAACAGAACCAGAAGGATTACAGGGAGACCCAAACAGAATAAGTTTTGTCTTTGGAGTTATTGCTTCCTCTATTTGTTTTGGTGTTACTTTAAAATCATTATCTATGTTTGTTGGTATATATACAGGTTTTCCTTCAGATAATTTTATTATTTCTGAATAAGAGACCCAGTATGGTGCAGGAACAATTATCTCATCACCGGGATTAATAAGTACCATAACTGCATTTGCTATTGACTGTTTAGCTCCTGTTGATACAACAATTTGTTCCGGCGTAAAGTCAAGATTATTATCTCTTTTAAATTTGTTACACACGGCTTGTCGTAGTTCCTTATATCCTGCCACAGGAGGATAATGTGTATAATTTTCATCTATTGCCTGTTTTGCAGCATCTTTAATATAATCGGGTGTGTTAAAATCCGGCTCACCAATACTTAAATTAATAATATCAAAGCCCTTGGCCTTTAGTTCTATGCTTTTTCGTGTCATTGCCAGAGTTGCTGACTCTGACAATTTATTTATTCTTTCAGATAATATATCCATTTTATTATATTTTTTGTTTTTGGCAAATTTACATAAAATAAACTGATAAATAAGTATAATTAATTTGATGTGTTTTTATTAAAATAAATTTAAAAAAGTATTTTTGCTAAATAATATTGAACCTAATTGATTTATAAATTTTTGGAAAATATATATCATTAGCCTAGTTTTTTAAGGCAATGTCATTTAGTTAAGCGTAAAACCTTGATTAACAACATATCAGATTAGCACCATTCTTTAGAATGGTGGATTAAATTAGTTAATTATTTTGGAAGTCGGCTTAAAGCCGACTTTTAAAGAACTGTATTTAAATTCTAATCACCACACTAAAGTGTAGTGCTATTCTAATATACAGGATATTAGCCCTTAACTAAATGACATTGCCTTTTAAGGCGGAGTAAAAAGAAGCAAACCTTACCACTCAAAATTTCCCAAATTTTAAGGGAAAGAAACAGGTAAATTTTGGTTCCCTAATAATAACATATAATTTAATTTACGAACTTAGCGAAGCGATCTCACGAAGTAATAATTCAGATTAAAAGAAAAAATATTTTATGTTTTTTATTTTATCAAAAATATTTATGATTTTATTATCACCTGTTTTTTTGGTTTTTATTTTATTACTCATTTCTTTATTTATAAAAAACAGTAAGAAATCACGATGTATGCTCATTATCTCTATTATAGTGTTCTATATTTTTTCAAATTCTTTTATTGCTAATCAGGTTATGAATATATGGGAGATACCAATCACTAAAACCGAAGATATTGCATATTCTTATGATGTAGGAATAGTTCTTAGCGGAGGAATGGTTACTATTGATACTGATTATGACAGATTAACATTTAGATATAATACAGATAGAATTATGCAGGCAATAAAACTATACAAGACAAACAAAATAAAAAAAATACTTCTATCCGGTGGATCTGGAAGTATTATATATAAAGATATGCTTGAGTCCGTATTGCTTAAAAGATATTTAATAAATATTGGGATACCGGAAAATGATATTTTAATTGATTCTATATCAAAAAATACAAGAGAAAATGCCATTGAAAGTGCTAAAATATTAAAAAATAAATTTCCTGATAAAAAATATTTACTAATAACTTCTGCTGTTCATATGCGTAGAGCAATGGCTTGTTTAAAAAAAGAAAATATATCTGCAACTTCTTATTGCACAGATAAATGCGCAGGGAAAAAAAGATATGACTTTGCTCACCTCTTTGTGCCTAACCTGGGAAGTTTTGCTTTTTGGGATAAAATAATACACGAAATAACAGGATATGCTGTATATGATGTGATGGGCTATATATAAATTATAAATTACGAATTATGGATTACGGGTTACGGGTTATGAGCCCTGTTAAATATCAGGCAACTGCCTGATTTCACAGGGCAGTCTTTGTGTTTTAATCTTGATACTTGTGTCTTGATACTTAATACTGGGGAATTATAAATTATGAGTTTTGAACATTGAACTTTGAATATTGAACTTTTTTAAAATATAAAATTATGGCAAATACAATTTTTATAATAATAATAGCAATTTTAGTATTTAATTATTTCTTTGAACGTATATTAGATTACTTAAACAGCACTTTTTGGAGCAATAAACTGCCAAAAGAATTAGAAGGTATTTATGATTCTGATAAATATCGTAAATCGCAGGATTATGAAAAAACAAAACATAAATTCTCTCTTATTACCAATACTATCTCATTTGTGATTATACTTTGTATATTGTTTTTTAAAGGTTTTGGCTTGCTTGATGATTTTGTAAGACAATATACTGATAATTCAATTTTACTGGCATTACTGTTTTTTGGTATTATAGGACTTGTTTCTACTATATTGTCTGTTCCTTTTTCTGCTTATGGAACATTTGTTATTGAAGAAAAATTTGGTTTTAACAAAACAACTGTCAAGACATTTATTTTAGATAAAATAAAAAGTTTGATTTTAGGAGCTGTAATTGGTGGCGGATTACTATCGTTAATTGTATGGATTTATGATACAACAGCCAATATGTTTTGGGTTTATGTATGGATTGTGGTAAGCATTTTCTCTGTTTTTATGACAATGTTTTATTCAATATTGATAGTGCCGATATTTAATAAACAAATACCATTAGAACAAGGTGAACTGCGTGATGCTATTGAAAAGTTTGCACAAAAAGCAGGATTCAAATTAAAAAATATTTATATTATTAACGGGTCAAAACGTTCTAAAAAATCAAATGCATATTTTAGCGGATTAGGGGCAAAAAAAAGAATTGTTCTTTATGATACTTTAATAAAAAATCATACAATAGATGAACTTGTAGCTGTGCTTGCTCATGAAATAGGACATTATAAAAAGAAACATATTTTAACAAATATCATATTGTCTCTTGCTCAAACAGGACTTATGCTTTTTGTATTATCATTATTTATTCAAAAAGATTCTTCTTTGTCATTAGCTTTGGCTCAATCATTAGGAGCAAAAGAATCAAGTTTTTATATGGGAATACTTGCTTTCGGGCTGCTCTATTCTCCTATCTCTTTGTTGTTAGGGATAATAATGAATGCTCTATCACGAAAGCATGAATTTGAAGCTGATAATTTTTCCGGAGAAAAATATAATCCCGAAGCTCTGCAATCTGCTTTAAAAAAGTTATCAGTTGATAATCTTAGCAATCTAAATCCGCATCCTTATTATGTGTTTGTTTATTATTCACACCCTACCCTCTTACAACGATTAAAAGCTCTTGATATACTAAAATATTAATATTTGTATCATTCTTAATAAAGATATACTTTGAGAGGTTATATTTTGCGTAATAAATTACAGTCATTCATAGTCATTTGGCTTCGCCGTCATTTGTTCGCTTTGCTCACTGTCATTTATGGTCATTTGGCTTCGCTGTCATTTAGTTGCTTATTGACTATTTAATGACAATTAATGACAATCAATGACAACTAATGACAATTAATGACTATATGTTAAAATTATAATTGTTTTCAGGCAACTGCCTGATAAATTAGCTCAAATTATTACGAAGCAGAGTATAGATAAAAAAATGTTTAACTTTCCCAAAGTTTAAAACTTTGTCGCGAGACCTAAAGTTGCATAAATTAAACGACATTT
>CAZZDX010000137.1:0-8083 GCA_964653185.1 uncultured Bacteroidales bacterium | reverse complement strand
TTTTCAGGCAACTGCCTGATAAATTAGCTCAAATTATTACCGAGCAGAGTATAATTCTAAGTTGGTTTTTCTATATCTGTTTTTTCTTTATGATATACATCCAGAGCAACAATTATTGCAATAAAACCCCAAAAAGGGACTGATGATTTGTCAGTATCAAGAAAATTGTTCATCATTCCATGTACAAAATAAGTTATTAATCCAAGTGAGAATGATAAACTTAATAATTTGGTTTCTTTATCTTTAGTATTTTTATAAACTTTAATGCCGGTATAAATTACGCATATTACTATACACAGAACCGTAAGCATTCCAAGTATTCCTGATTCAGCCAAAGGTCCTATATATTCGCTATGTGCATTTCCTCTGTTGCCAACATTTGTGCTTATAATAGTTTTTTCTTTTGTTCTTTGGAAAGGAGCATATAAAAATTGATAAGTGCCTGGTCCCCAGCCAAAAACAGGTCTTTCGGAAAACATTCTAAAAGCACATTCCCAACGGTTTATCCTTTCAAGGTTAGAAGCATCAGAGGTAATATTTGATACAGATTGAATATTCTCAATAAATTTTGATGATGATTCTTGTTTGTTTTTTTCAAGTCCTATAATAATTTTGTTTTGAAATATAAAAAATAATCCTATAAAAATTGCTAATGCGAGCAAGAGCCATTTAAAATTTATTTTCAGTAAAACTATAAAATAAATCAACAAAGCTATTATCAAACTTATCCAGGCGGCACGACTATATGACAATATCACTGCAAAAATAAGCATTAATAAAATTATAAACGATAATATTTTAATAGTTTTTGTATATTTTTTGTTAAAAGAAAAGAATAAAAAAACAGGAATAAAAAAAGAAATAGCAGATCCATAGGCAGTATGATCATTGTAAAAAGGAGTCATAACCCAGTGAGCTGAGTGATTGCCAAAATCATATAATGAATGATTATAAGTAGTGTATATAATAATACCGGTAAGAGGTATTACATAAAACCATGGAAATAATTTTATGTTCTTATATTTTTTAAACATTTGTGTGCCAATAAGATAGAAGCAAACAATAAACCACAGACGTGCCAAAATATATTTTAAAGATATTAAAGGCATTTCGCTTGTAAAACTCGTTATTAGAAGCCACAGAAAATATATGATGATAGCTATAGTAACAGGATGTTTTATAATTTTAATGTCAAAATCATTTTTATAAAATAATTTAATAAAAAACAGTAGCATTACACCAAACATTAATGGTTCGGTTGGTATAGAAATAGCAAAATTCATATTAAGATTTTCAATATTTATTGCTAATGGTGTAAGCAGAACGATTAGGAAAATTAATTTATCAAGAGAAAAGAAATATAACAGAAGAATAAATAAAACAGCAGGGACAAGAGAAAGCCAATAAAATTCATTAGCAATCAAAATTGTATTAAGTACTATAAAAATAGCACTAATACAGTAAATCCATCTTAATTTACATTTTTCTGTCATTTACATTGTTTTATTTCCTGCAATATAATGTTCAGTAGCTATAAAGTTTCAGTCAGCTTACGGATTATTATTACATATTTATATGTTTATAAGTCAGCAGTTCTCAATCGGCAGTCAGCAAAATAAATTGCCGACTGTTGACTGCAGATTGCCGACTACTTATTATTTAAACTAAACAGAAGTTGTCAATCCCGTAGATTAACCCAGTTGGTTGAATATCCCACGCTATGGAATAAATAATCAACGGGGTAAACATTTTTCTTAAGCTGAAACTTGTGCTGTCAGGCAGTTGCCTAATCAGTATAATTAAAATGTTTATGGTTTTCAATAACGGCAATTATAATAATTGAGAAAAACAAAGTTGCCAAAGTTGTAATGAAAACAATAAGCCATCGGACAGGATATGATTTTTTGTCAGCAGGAACAGGACTGGTAATAAGGTTAGTATAAGTTAATTCTTTTGATAAATCGCTTAATGATTTGTCATATTTAAGTTTAGTTTCATTATAAGAATTGGTAATATTTTCAAAATATTTATTTAGCAAAATAAATTCACCGCCTTTATCTTCAAGATTTTTCAAAATTTTAGATGCATGACTTTTTGATGAATTAATTTTGGCATATTGTCTTGTTGCTTCTTTTGTTTGTAATGCATAATCAAGGATATTATATTCTGTTCTGATATGATTTATTCTGTTTTCAATAGAATCTATTTCTTTCTTTTTTTTATCCAACAGATTTTTATAAATAATTACAACTTCTTTGGTTTTTGTTCTCTGCAAAGTTCTTGCTTTAAGATTAAATAAATTTATCATCTCTTTTATTATGTTGCATGCTATAACAGGGTCAACATCTAAAACTTCAATTGCGACGGATTCATATTCAGTTTTTTTGATTAAAATATTACTTTCAAGTTCCTTTTTTAATATGGTTTTAAAATGTTTTTTTGTTGTATCAATTTTATAATGTTTTGCTAAATCAAATTTTTTTATAATTCCTTTTTGTATATCTGTTGACATAAATAATTGCAACATCTGTTCTGTAGCTGTTTCTGATGAATATGGAATAATATTGGAAGGATAAATTATTGCTTCTGATTTATATTTGGGCTTTATAAAAGCAGGACTTGAAAAAAAAATTGATAAAATTACTGATATTAATACTATTATCAATAAATGAAATTTCCATTTGTTAATTAATTTTAAGCTATTTATATTGTTAAAATAATTATTCATAATATGTCTGTTACTTTTTATGTTAATATGAGATATCTTTTTAAAAGACAGAGATTTTAATGATAGTTTAGTTTTTTTTTTATATTAGTATTAGTAATATTATCAATAATAATTATGAGCAGTATAGAGAATAATAAAGATGCAAAAGTTGTAATAAATACTATCAGCCATCTTATAGGATATACTTTTTTTTCTGCTTTATAAGCACTGTTTATTATAAATTTTTGAGGTAAAGTTTGCTGAGCATCTATTTTTGCTTCGTTATATTTTGCTTTTACCAAGCTTAAATGTTTTTTTTCATACTCAAGAGCGTCTCTCAAAGATACGTAAGCACTGCCATATTTTGCAAGGATATCTAATTTATTTTCAAGTCTATTAATACTTGCTTTGTTTCCCTTTGCTAATTCTATAGCTAATTGTCTGTTAATCATCTCTGCTTGTGATTCATAATCCTGAACTCCTAATTTTCTTATGCTTGTAAGGGAATCCTCCATTTTTTGGACATCATCTTTTAAGCTTAAATATTCTTTTTCAACAATTTTAAATCCTTTTATTGCTCTTTGTTTCTGCATATTGTTTTTAACTGTATCAAGCAATGCGGATATGCTATTAGCAATGTCAGCAGCCATTTGAGGATTTTTATCAAGAACGTTTATTTCAACAGCCATAAATTCTGTTCGTCTGAAAGTGATATTACTATTATATTTTTTACAAAGTTTTGTGTATTTATATTTTGATGTTTTGTCTATGTCATAATGTTTTATCAGGTCATATTTTTTAATAATTCTATCTCTTATTTTATTTGAGTTTAAAATCTGAAGCATTTGCTCTGCCTGTTCTTCATCACCAAATTGAAGAATATCTAATTTTCCGCTCGGATTCTCGCTTAACAAAGCTTTTGATATTGAGTTGCTTGAACTGGGAAACATTATGACAGTAGATTTAAACTTTGGTGTTATAAAATAAGGAGAAGAAAAAATAACAGATGCAATAATTGCGATAACTGTTATTATTATTAATGGTTTTCGCCATTTATAAAGAAACAAAAGGAAATTTGTTGAATTAAAATTATTAATATCTTTAATTTTGTCAGTCATATATTTATAAAATTTAAAATGTCAAAGATAAAAAAAATATTTAAAAGACAAATAAAGTAAATTTATTCTGTAAAAAAATTAGTAACCATTCACAGTTTTTAAGTCCCCTTAAGTTATTTGAAATCTGCGTTCTATTAAATAATCAGGCAACTGCCTGACCCCAAATTAATTTTTTTGTATTGATTTATGTGATATAATAAGGTTTTTTAGAAAAACTTTTCCAAAGTTTTAAACTTTGGAAAAGTTAGATGACAAATTAATAAGTAATCAATTTACGAAACTATATTCTTTAATTTCTCTACAAGCATTGTATTTATTTATCTTTAATAATTTTTATAAGTGCCTTTATATTTAATAATTTTAAGACAGAAGCAAATATAACAGAAGCTATAATCATAAAAATAAAATTAGCTATCCAAATATGATTGGATATAGATGAAGCGGAAATAAAATTGTTAAAATTAATTTGTTTGGATACAATGTTAATAAGTATAATACCAATAACAAAAGCCAGCAAACTAGATAAATATTTATAATTAATTCTGAATTTAAAAATTTGCTGAACAATAATAATTTGGACAAGAGCAGTTAAAGATTGTGTGGTAACACTTGCATAGGCAGAGCCAACAGCTTGTAATCTTGGTATTAAGATAAAATTCAGGACAATACTAATAATCATTCCGCAAGCTGCAACAATATTCAGTTCTTTTAAGTTACCATTTGCAGTAAGCAGGGTGCCAAATATGTATGTTGTTGAAATTGCTATAAGACCAAACATTAATAATTTAAATACTCTTGCTGATTCATTAATATGTTCTTTATAAAGCAGGTTCATTAATTCAAAGTTATAAAAATAAGAGCCGACTGCAATAATAATTGCAGTGGTAATAAGCAATGTAAAAGCTAATTTCACTAATTGTTCTACAGATTCTTTTATTTTTATCATTTTTGAAAAAATAGGCAATAATAAGACAGCAAAGAGAAAAGCGATCATATTTGTTGCATCAAGAATACGAAAAGCAGAAGCATAAATACCTGCCTGTTCATTGCCAACAGATTCAGGTAAAATTCTTTCAATTAATACAGGATCAATTCTGTTATAAAAGGTCATAAGTAGCACTAAAACTGCAAAGGGGAAACTTTTTTTAATTATCATCATGAAAAAGGTAGTGTTCCAGTTCAATTTTTTAAAAGATGCTTTTTTTATAACAATAGTTAGAGCAGTTAATGCGGTCAGCAAATAGGCAGATGTTTGGGCATAAACAAACCATTCAATTTTAAAAGGTATATTTGTAACATGTCCCCAAAGCAATACTCCACATATTATTATCATTAAAACACGATCTAAAACCGATAAACAACTATCTGTTTTAAAAAGGAGTAATCCTGATATGTTTGACCTTAAATACATTATAAAAGAAAGAATAAACTGATTAAATCCAACAAAGAGTAATAATTTCATTTGCTCATGGCTGTATCCTATCAACAATCCAAAGCTTAATGTTACAACAACATAAAGTATAGCAAGGATAAACTTCATAATTACTATACTGGAAAAATGTTTGTTTAATAGTTGATTATTCTGTGCTATATTTTTGTTGTTAAAGTTAGTTATTCCAAGGTCTAAAAGAATATTAAAAAGGAAAGAGAAGTTAAAAATTGCAAAATAAAATCCATATTGTTCAGCTCCTACAATATTTTGCACAGACCTGTCAATACCAAACACCCAAAATGGTTTTATGAGTAAGTTAAGAGATAGTAATAGTATAAGATTTGTTAAAAATTTTCTTTTCATAAAAAAGTGTAATAGAAGTCCCCTTAAGAACTAAATTTATCTTGCTCAATGTCAGTAAAGAATTTTTTTCCTTTTAAGAAATAATCACATACTATACTTTTTTGATAAATTTTAGACACATAAATATGTTTTATGTTACCTCTTTTTTTATAATGTTTTAAAAAAGAAGAATAAAAAGAGAAATAAGCTTTAATTACAGCTATAAAGTCCTTAAATCCACCATCTAACAAAAATTTTAGTGCAGCTATTGTATCTAAAATTAGTTTAATAATAAAAGCAGATATAAGTTTGTTTCCGGGCAGGTTTTTGTAAAGTAATATTAAATTATTTCTAAAGTTCAAGAATGTTTTATGAGAAGATTTTTTAGGTAAAGTGCCACCGCCAATATGAAATATTTTAGAAAAGGGGCAATACATAATTTTATAACCTAAATTTTTTAATCGCCAGCAGAAATCAATTTCTTCCATGTGAGCAAAAAAATCATTATCAAATCCTCCAAATTTTAAAAACAAATCACTTTTTACAAACATACACGCTCCTGTAGCCCAAAATATTTCAGTAATATCATCATATTGCCCTTTATCTTCTTCCATTGTTTGAAATATACGACCTTTACAAAAAGGATAGCCGTATTTATCAATAAAACCACCTGCTGCACCTGCATATTCAAACTCCAAAGGTTTGTAAAAAGACATTATCTTTGGCTGACAAACAGCAATATTTTTATCTTTTTCCATTAAGTCAATGACTGGTTTTATCCAATTTTCAGTAACTTCTATATCTGAATTAAGCAAAACATAGTAATCAGCATTAATTTTAGATAATGCTTCATTATATCCTTTTGCAAAACCAAGATTTTTACTGTGTTGTATAATCCTTATTTGTGGATAATTGTTTTGTAAAAAAGAAATTGAATCATCAGCAGAAGCATTGTCAGCTATAATAATTTCAGCATCATCTGAGATATATTTAATAACAGAAGGCAAAAATTTTTTTAAAAATTTTTTGCCATTCCAATTTAATATTACTACTGCTATTTTCATTTATTATTATACTGTCGTTAATAGTCATTTGTAGTCATTATGCCCTTACGGGCTGTCATTAATAGTCATTTGTGGTTATTACCATATAGCAATCAGTCAAAATCCTGACAAGTTTTAATAATTCGTAGGCATTTTAGTTCATTTTAAGTATTCTTAGGCATTTTTTTATGCTTCCATCTTTTGTGCGACCACAACCAATTGTCCGGATGCTTTGTAATAGATTTCTCAAGCAAATGTATATGTTTTTCTGTAATTTCAAATTCATCAGTTTTTTGTGGTGTATCAGTTATTTTAATTATTTCTACTTCATAAAATCCGCGTTTTGTCCTTTGCATATCAAAAAACACAACAGAATAGTCCAAATATTTTGCAATTTTTTCTGCACCTATAAACATAGGTGTTTCCTGATTCATGAATTTAGTCCAGTATTCAATTTCGCTTTTAGTAGGTGTTTGGTCAGAACCTAATATGGTTAATATATGCTCACCTTTGTTTTTTATAAGAATTTTAAATATTTTTTTGAAATATGCAAGTTTAAGATTAAATCTTGTACGAATAATATTAATATAATTTTCAAAAAATTTATTTGTAATTGGTTTTTCAGCTACAATAACTGTATAATCAGTTAGTGCAGGCAATATTGATATCCATTCCCAATTTCCACAATGTCCGGATATAGCCATCACATTTCTTTTTGATTTGTATAGAGCTTCTAAAATTTCAATATTTTTAAATTTTACTCTTTTCTTTAACTCTTTTTTACTTATAGTTTTTGCTTTTATTGTTTCTAATATTATATCGCAGAGATTATGATAAAACTTTTTGGCTATAATTTTTATTTCTTTATCAGTTTTTTTAGGGAAAGAATTTTTAAGATTGTCAAAGACAACTTTTTTCCTGTATCCATAAACACAATATGTGATAAAGTATAAAAAATCAGATAATATATATATAATTTTAAAAGGTAAGATTGATAAGAGCCAAGCTACTGCTGAAAAGATATAATAAAATATAATCATTTAAAAAAAATATTAATTTGCTAATTGCAAAAATAACTTTAATAATTGAATTACACATAATTAAAAATTGATGAATTATGGAAATATTTTCCCAAGACAAAAGTAATTTCCCCTTAAAAAAAGGAAATAGGAATTGATTGAAATTACAAATAAAGTGCAATAAAATTATAATATTAAACGCAAGTCGGTATTATTTCTCAAATTTCAGTATCCCCTGAAAACAAAAATACCAATTTTTTTAAAAATAATTTATTTTTATTTGTTTTTATAATTTTAAAGTGTATCTTTGTAGATTATTTGTTTTAATTAATCTTTAACCATAAAATTATAATAATTATAAAAAAACCAATAAATTTATTATCATTTATTATGCTCATAGCATTGAGCATATATTTTCAAAA